>NZ_JABWNC020000060.1:0-1947 GCF_013368855.2 Escherichia sp. 93.0816
TCCCTTATTTAATCCCGCAACCTGCCCGCCGGTAACAGCGTCATGGACAACGGGTTATCCCATGGAGTCAATATTATGAGTCTGACAGATACGCTGAATAACGCCCTGTCTGCATTAACTGAAGGCGGGCTGAACCGCTACCGTCTGGATATTCCGTCCTGTACCGCATCGCCGGATGTGGAGACCTTCAGTGGTGAGGAGTGCATGAGCGGGCTGTATCAGTACACCGTTCTGTTTACCAGCAGTGACCTGAACATCAGTGCATCGCAGTTACTGAGTAAACCGGCGACGCTGACCATGGGAACCGGGCCACTGACGGGGCTGAGCGGGCAGAAAGTGGTGCACGGGGTGGTGACAGATTTCAGTCGTGTCAGCGGTTCACGTGACCAGGCGACGTACCGGATAATTATTGAGCCGTTTCTGTCCCTGCTGGGCAGGCAGTACCGCACCCACCGTTTTTTCGTCAATAAATCTGTACCGGAAGTGGTCACCGAAGTCCTGCAGGAGCATGGTCTCAGAGGCTGGGAGTATGAGTTCACTCTTAAAGCCGGTTATCCGAAGCGTGAGCAGATAAACCAGTACCGGGAAAGTGACCTGGCGTTTATTGAGCGCCTGCTGGCTGAAGTGGGGATATTTTATTTTTTCACCCTGCAGCCGGACACCCTGACGGAAGTGGTGCACTTTGCCGACAGGCAGAGCGCCTGGACCTTCGGTAAAACGCTGGCGCTCAGCAGTCCGTCGGGGATGAGTGACAATGGCGCGGATTCGGTGTGGGGGATTCACGTCCGGCATCATGTGGTGGCGCGTTCCGTGACGGCGGATGATTACAATCACCGTGAAGCGCAGAACATCCTGACGTCGGTGCCGGCGGACATGACCCGTGGCGACGGGGAAGGGAACACCTACGGCGATGTGTACCATTACCTGCCGCGTCATCTTGAACGGGGCGACAAAATCACCCCGGCGGCGGAAACCGGCAATTTCTGGGCGCGGCTTGAGCATGAACGCTTTCTGTCAGGACAGACAATGGTCAGCGGCAGCAGTAATGATGCCCGGCTTTCCCCGGCTCAGGTGCTGACCATCAGTGAACGGGCTGTTCCGCCGACCCTGCCGTCAGAAACGGACAACGGTATTGTGATTATCCGTACGGTCTACAGTGCGGGCCGTAAGGATGCCCTGACCGTGACGTGGGAAGGGATGCCGTATTACGAAAACCGCTGCTGGCGTCCGGCAGCTAAAAAACGGCCGGTGGTGAGCGGGACAATGACGGCGCGGGTGACCAGCGCCAGGAACAACGATATCCACGCGTGGCAGGATGCGTCGGGGATGTACCGGGTGAAGTTCGATGCCGACCGTGACGACAAAGGTCAGGGCATGGAAAGTATGCCGGTGCGCTTTGCCAGACCGTACGGCGGGGATAAATACGGTTTTCACTTCCCGCTGATACAGGGGACGGAGGTTGCTATCGCGTTCCATGAAGGCGACCCGGACCGGCCGTATATCGCCCATGCGCTGCACGACTCCCGCCACGCAGACCCCGTCACCGAAGCCAACAACACGCGTAATGTAATCCGCACAGCCGGCCTGAACAAACTGCGGATGGAGGACAGGCGCGGTGAGGAGCATATCAAGCTCAGTACGGAGTACGGGGGAAAGACGCAGCTGAATCTGGGGCATAACGTGGATGCCTCCCGTGAACTGCGCGGGGAAGGTGCAGAGCTGCGCACGGACAGGCATATATCCATTCGTGGTGGGGCAGGGGTATTTATCACCGCCGATAAACAGGCATTTGCCGGCGACAGGATGCTGTCAATGCAGGAGGCAGTTTCTCAGCTGGAAAATGCCCTGAGTATTGCCCGGAGTCTGTCAGATGCGGCAGAAACGGCGCAGGCGTATCCGGCGGATATCCGGAGTCAGAAAATGCTGACGGATGCCCTGACGGACCTG
>NZ_JABWNC020000061.1:0-1768 GCF_013368855.2 Escherichia sp. 93.0816
ACGCTTCTTTAAGGTAAGGAGGTGATCCAACCGCAGGTTCCCCTACGGTTACCTTGTTACGACTTCACCCCAGTCATGAATCACAAAGTGGTAAGCGCCCTCCCGAAGGTTAAGCTACCTACTTCTTTTGCAACCCACTCCCATGGTGTGACGGGCGGTGTGTACAAGGCCCGGGAACGTATTCACCGTGGCATTCTGATCCACGATTACTAGCGATTCCGACTTCATGGAGTCGAGTTGCAGACTCCAATCCGGACTACGACGCACTTTATGAGGTCCGCTTGCTCTCGCGAGGTCGCTTCTCTTTGTATGCGCCATTGTAGCACGTGTGTAGCCCTGGTCGTAAGGGCCATGATGACTTGACGTCATCCCCACCTTCCTCCAGTTTATCACTGGCAGTCTCCTTTGAGTTCCCGGCCGGACCGCTGGCAACAAAGGATAAGGGTTGCGCTCGTTGCGGGACTTAACCCAACATTTCACAACACGAGCTGACGACAGCCATGCAGCACCTGTCTCACAGTTCCCGAAGGCACCAATCCATCTCTGGAAAGTTCTGTGGATGTCAAGACCAGGTAAGGTTCTTCGCGTTGCATCGAATTAAACCACATGCTCCACCGCTTGTGCGGGCCCCCGTCAATTCATTTGAGTTTTAACCTTGCGGCCGTACTCCCCAGGCGGTCGACTTAACGCGTTAGCTCCGGAAGCCACGCCTCAAGGGCACAACCTCCAAGTCGACATCGTTTACGGCGTGGACTACCAGGGTATCTAATCCTGTTTGCTCCCCACGCTTTCGCACCTGAGCGTCAGTCTTCGTCCAGGGGGCCGCCTTCGCCACCGGTATTCCTCCAGATCTCTACGCATTTCACCGCTACACCTGGAATTCTACCCCCCTCTACGAGACTCAAGCCTGCCAGTATCAGATGCAGTTCCCAGGTTGAGCCCGGGGATTTCACATCTGACTTAACAGACCGCCTGCGTGCGCTTTACGCCCAGTAATTCCGATTAACGCTTGCACCCTCCGTATTACCGCGGCTGCTGGCACGGAGTTAGCCGGTGCTTCTTCTGCGGGTAACGTCAATGAGCAAAGGTATTAACTTTACTCCCTTCCTCCCCGCTGAAAGTACTTTACAACCCGAAGGCCTTCTTCATACACGCGGCATGGCTGCATCAGGCTTGCGCCCATTGTGCAATATTCCCCACTGCTGCCTCCCGTAGGAGTCTGGACCGTGTCTCAGTTCCAGTGTGGCTGGTCATCCTCTCAGACCAGCTAGGGATCGTCGCCTAGGTGAGCCGTTACCCCACCTACTAGCTAATCCCATCTGGGCACATCCGATGGCAAGAGGCCCGAAGGTCCCCCTCTTTGGTCTTGCGACGTTATGCGGTATTAGCTACCGTTTCCAGTAGTTATCCCCCTCCATCGGGCAGTTTCCCAGACATTACTCACCCGTCCGCCACTCGTCAGCGAAACAGCAAGCTGTTTCCTGTTACCGTTCGACTTGCATGTGTTAGGCCTGCCGCCAGCGTTCAATCTGAGCCATGATCAAACTCTTCAATTTAAAAGTTTGATGCTCAAAGAATTAAACTTCGTAATGAATTACGTGTTCACTCTTGAGACTTGGTATTCATTTATCGTCCGAGGACGTTAAGAATCCGTATCTTCGAGTGCCCACACAGATTGTCTGATAAATTGTTAAAGAGCAGTTGCGACGCGGCTTTCAGCTCACTGTCGCGAGGTGGCGTATATTACGCTTTCCTCTTTCAGAGTCAA
>NZ_JABWNC020000062.1:0-1499 GCF_013368855.2 Escherichia sp. 93.0816
GTAAGCGGCTCGCCAGAACCGTATTGATATTTACTGAGAGGTCAGATCAACTTTCCAGGGCAACAGATCGCGTACCCGGTTTGCCGGCCAGTCCTGGATATGCTCAATGACGTAACGCAGTCATTTTTCTGGTTCCACATTGTTCAGACGGCATGTGCCGATCAGTGAGTACAACACCGCCGCATGTTCGCCACCGCTGTCGGAACCCGCGAAGAGCCAGTTTTTCCGGCCTACGGCCACTCCCCGTAAGGCGTTCTCTGCGATGTTGTTGTCGATTTCCACCTGGCCATTACTGCAGTACACGTTCAGGCTGTCCCACTGTTTCAGCAGGTATGCGAACGCTTTTGCCGTATCCGAGTGACGAGACAGTGTTTTCATCTGAGTCTGTATCCAGTCATACAGTGACTGCATCAGTGGCGCAGCTCTGGCTTTTCTTGCAGCCAGACGCTGTTCTGCTGAACATCCCCGGACCTCCGCCTCAATGGCATACAGTTCACCGATACGCTGCAGGGCTTCCGTGGTGATATCGGTGGGCGCTCTTGCATGTACATCGTGGATTTTTCTTCGGGCATGTGCCATACACGCGGCTTCCGTTATTCTGCCGGATTCGTATAACGCCCGATAACCACCGTAAGCATCGGCCTGAAGCACACCGCTGTAACCGGCCAGGTGATTCTGTGGATGTATGCCTTTCCGGTCCGGACTGTACGCGAACCAGACCGCCGGGGGCATCTGTGAACCGGCGTTACGGTCATCACGGACGTAGACCCACAGCCGGGCGGTCCGGGTTTTACCGCTGCCCGGCGCCTGGACCGGGACGGGGATATCATCGGCATGGACTTTACCGGGCATCAGCACATACTGGCGCAGTACGTCATACACCGGCTCCAGCAGTTCAGCAACGGCACCGGTCCAGCGCCCCAGTGTGGCACGGCTCAGATCCACACCCTGACGGCGGTATATCTCTGACTGGCGGTATAACGGCAGATGGTCTGCATATTTTCCGGTGACGACATGGGCCAGGAGCCCCGCTCCGGCATAACTGCGTGCAATGGGTTTTGAAGGCACCGTCGCCTGCACGATATGGTCACACCGACAACAGGCCAGTTTCGGGCGTTGTGTTTCGATAACCTTAAAGGCGCTGCTGATAAGCTGCTGATAAGCTCCAGCTGCTCTGACACATCACATCCCAGAGAACTGAGTTCACCACCACAGGCCGGACAGCATTCCTCTTCCGGCCGGCAGAACCAGCTCGCAGCACAGACTGTTGGTCGGTGTATTTATCTGCTCAACCTGCACGGGGTCCGGGATTTTATTATCCGGCTCAGGCGTTCACGTCACGGGAAGTAGCGATGTTTCATGTTCGCCGGGCGGCTGCAGGCCGCCGTTACGCCAGAGATGCCGCCAGTTAAAGAGCAGGTTATCGTTGATTCCATTCTCACGAGCTATTTGTGCGACACAGGCACCGGGTAAAAGAGTTTGCTGAACAAGTCTCCATT
>NZ_JABWNC020000063.1:0-1429 GCF_013368855.2 Escherichia sp. 93.0816
TAGAGAACTTAATTTCACCCACGATATAGCACCTGTTGGTTCATTTCCTCCAAATCCTTTAGGTTTATATGACATGATGGGGAATGGGAACGAATGGATGAGTGATTGGTATTCAGTTGATTATTATGAAAAATCACCAGAAAAAAATCCTCAAGGTCCAGAGAAGGGGGAGCGAAGAGTGATTCGAGGGTATTTAGGTTCTATGTTTGGTGTGTATGATATTACGCGAGGTAAAAGCCCAGCTGATTATGAAGGTCCGACCGATGGTTTTCGTTGTGTTGAAAATGATTGATTACAAAAAGCATGTATTTCTGTGTTGTGTTCAGACAGAGTTATCGAGAATGTACCATATTTTCTTGATGATAATGCTCAGGCGTTAATTGATAATTAACAGTTGATGTGAACTGAATATGAAAGAAGAAAAAACATGAGATTGATTACAACTCTCATACCACTTGCTTTTTTGTGGGCTGCAACAGCAGTTCGGCCACTGATCAGTAAGGGAAGGTTAAAGCCCTTTTTGATGAGTGGCACTTTACCTTTTCGACACCCAAAGCATTACCTGCTCAGGTAACACACGTAAAACTTATCAATGGAGAAAGTTTTTTTGACAATAGTTCAGCCAGCAGGTACAGAAATCGCAACAGTTTCAGGTAATGAATTGAGTATGTGCAAAGGAATTACGGGAGGTGATTTTTCTTATGAGTATAGTAATACAACTAAAGAGTTCATCAAGGGTAAAAAATATCCTTATGGTTTATGGTGAATAATCGTATTTTAAAGACAGTATTGTATTTAATACCCTCTGGTCGTTTGAACTTTTGGTCTGTTTAAGTAGCCTGAAATATGCAGGGAAGGAAATCATGAAATCAATCGCCAGAATAATTTCGGTCTTATTTTTTTGTGGTTCTGTTAGTGCCTGTATCAGTGAGCAATCTAAGGGGCTTAAAGTTCCCTGGGACAAATGGTACTTTGCCTTTACTACCCCCAAAGCATTACCAGCACAGATTACATTGTTAAAGCTGTTGGATGTTGATGGTTATGCATCGACATATCGGACTATTGATCAGCCACAAGGTATCAGTGTAGGAAAGTGGAGTGAACGTAACTCTGCGGGGAATACACAGTTTAATAAAGCCGACAGGCTGCCACAGATAATGATATTTTGCTGGGATTCAATTATTGATAAAAAAATATATCAGTCCACATTGTTTTTTACGCATGATACATGGGATAAGATGATTAGCCCTTATCCAGATGTTTTAGAATCTGCAAAAAAGCATACCGACAAACGATGTTAATAGGGTTAGCGCCGGAAGGAAAAGTACGGGTCTGGCTAAGACAATATGGTCATTCGGATATTCCATTAGTTGACACAAGAATAATAACAGCTTCAGGAAAAGATCTGGATATGTGTAAAGGGGTGACA
>NZ_JABWNC020000064.1:0-1398 GCF_013368855.2 Escherichia sp. 93.0816
AAATTATCCCCGGCGCTATTTATCTGGATAAGAACGGTAACAGAGTAACGGTAAAAGAACTGATGTTTGACCGTGTGTATTTTATCCGTGATGGCTATTCATTTCTTAGTTCGCTGAACGTGGAGATCTTTATTTGCAGATTCCGGCGGAAAATCCCGACTTCCAGAAATAACCATGTGTCACGTGTGGATGTGGATAAAAAACTACAGGAACTGAAAAACATGATTGCCGCGTGGAGAGAGCAGAAATGAAAAAAGCGCCAAATTTAAAACACCAGCCGCGTGACAAAATGACGGAAGTCATCATTTTTGCGGGTAGTGATGCGTGGGCACATGCGAAGCAGTGGCAGGAACAGGACGGGCGACTGGCTGGCGATAACGTGCCACCTGTCTGGCTTGGAGAGCAACAACTTGCCGAACTGGACAACCTGCAAATCGTACCGGACGGACGCTATCGCGTGCGTCTCTACCAGGCGGGGTTATTGCGTCCGGGGCTTGTTAATACCATCGGGCAGAAACTGGCAGTGGCAGGTGTCAGGGATGCTGATTATTACCCTGAAGGAATGCACAGCCAGAAACGGGAGAACTGGCGCGAATATCTGGAACGTGAACGGGCAGAGCAGGCGGAAAAGAAAAAGGTAGTTGAACTGCCTGTAAAGAAAAAAGAGCGGGTAAAAGACGATAACGCTTCATCACTGGCGCTTAACCAGATGGGAGCAAGTCAACGCGGCGAAGTTCTCCTGGCACATTATGGCGGTGAACTGGCGATTCATGCTGACTCTGACACTGTTCACCATTACAACGGCGTTGTATGGGAGCCAGTACAGGATAAAGAATTACAGCGAGCTATGGCACAGATTTTCATTGATGCGGAGATCAGCTATTCGCAGAACGCCATTAAATCGGCGGTCGATACCATGAAGTTAAGTTTGCCTGTAATGGGGAATACAGCCCGTAACCTGATTGGATTCAGTAACGGGGTATTTGATACCAGAACAGGTAATTTTCGGGAGCATAACAAAAACGACTGGTTGTTAATTGCCAGTGAATTACCTTTCAGCCCACCAGCAGAGGGGGAAACGCTGGCAACACATGCGCCGAATTTCTGGAAGTGGTTACGCCGTTCGGTGGCTGAGAATGACCGCAAGGCGGATCGCGTACTGGCTGCATTATTCATGGTGCTGGCGAACCGGTACGACTGGCAGTTATTCATTGAGGTAACAGGTCCAGGGGGAAGTGGTAAAAGCGTGATGGCGGAGATTTGCACCATGCTGGCGGGTAAGGCTAATACAGTATCAGCGAGCATGAAGGCGCTGGAAGATGCAAGGGAACGCGCGTTAGTGGTTGGCTTTTCGCTGATTATCATGCCGGATATGACCCGCTACGCTGGTGATGGGGC
>NZ_JABWNC020000065.1:0-1375 GCF_013368855.2 Escherichia sp. 93.0816
CAAGACACTCGTCGCGCAGCAGATCCAGCGCCGCCTCCCGATCTTCCGGCGTCATCTCCGGGGCGACGTTCGCAGGCTCCGGTGCGGCCTGCCAGTGCTCCAGCGCCAGCAGCACCTTTCCTAACGAGCGGCGAAGATCGCCTTCTGCAAGGCCCAGCTCTGCCGCTGCGGCCCGCGCATAACCGCCGCGACTGCGGGCGCTCATCATGTCCACTGCATCCGCGAACACCACGCCGCTGTCTGTGTCCAGCACCTGCGCGTTAACCTTCATTGCTGCCGCGTTCGGTTTGCGGCTTACGCCCCGGAGGGTCCAGCGTTCGCCCGGTAAGGCTACCATCAGTTCACCATCGGCCAGGGTTTCCACGCTGACGCCCGGCGCAGGGGCGCTGACTGCCGGAAGCGCGGCGACTTCAGCAGCTAATGAAGTGAGGTGTGCAGGCTCCGCGCTGGCCTGCGGCGCGATACTCTCCGCATCGGCCTGGTCACTCATGGACACCGCGCCATCCAGCAACACACTGAACGCCTGTTCAGGCTCTGCCACCTGGCACAGATAACCGTTCGCATCCACGCCCGCCGGGAACAGTACCCGGAACGTGGCGATCCCGGAAGCGGCTAAGGAAGAAGCCAGTTTTACCGCCGCCTCATTGCCCGCCGGATCGTTGTCGTAGGCGATCAGTACCTGTTTAATGCCGTGGTTTCTGAACGCCTGATGCATCTCATCGGTGAAGCCGTTCACCCCGTAAGCCGCCGTGACGTTACGGACCCCGGCGACCCAGAACGACATGGCATCGATCAGCGATTCGCACAGGACAACCGACGATGACCCGATCAGCGCCTGTTCATTCCACACACCGCCGTGAGCACCGGGCAGGTACAAGTGTAACGCCGTGCCTTTACGCAGATCATTGCCGATCTTGCGCCCGTACATTTCGCGGATCTGCCCGTTCAGATCCATCACCGGCACAACCAGCGACCCGGTGAAGTGCTCATGCCCGGACTCACGCAGCACACCCACACCCTTAAGCCGGGCGCGGATCTTCTCGCCCGCCCGTGATTTAACGGCGGGCAGACGGTAAGGCAACGTGCGGTTGGCGAAGCCGAGTTTAAAGGCGGCGACCAGTTCAGGATGGTTAAGGCGGCGCTTTTCCAGATACGCCACCGCTTCCGGCGCGTTCAGCAGCGTGTGATGGTAGAACTCCACCACGCGGGAGAGCAGTTGCTGACGGCCCGCCTCATCTTCCGCGAAGATTTCCGGTTCATCCGGTGTTGCCAGCGGCACCACGGCGGGATTGTCGCCCAGCTCCGCTTTCAGCCGTTCCGCCGCCTTACGCAGGCTGAGGCGCTCCGTCTGCATCACCCAGTCCAGCACCGAACC
>NZ_JABWNC020000066.1:0-1233 GCF_013368855.2 Escherichia sp. 93.0816
TACAATCTGCACAGGTACTATGATCCGGATGTCGGGCGGTTTACGCAGCCGGACCCGATAGGGCTGGCGGGGGGATTAAACCTTTATGCTTATGCGCCGAATCCAATAAGCTGGATCGATCCGCTTGGATTAACAGGTACCTCCCTTGAAAAAGGTGCTCCTCTTCCTGATGCAACTAAAGTTTATAGAATTAGTACCGATGGTTCTTATGGGTTTGATTTCAATCCTCGTGAAATAGACGCTATTAATAAAGGGAAGTTAAATCCTCCAGGAGTATCTGTTATCAGAGCTAATAGTGCTGACGAAGCCATCAGAATATGGAATGAAGCATTTCCTAAAAGACCCGCGACAAGTGTTGGGGAGGTCAATGCAGCGGACCTCAGAAAAATTGGATTTGATGTTATTCACGATCCGTCTGGAGGTAAGTTGGGGGAAAATCATGCAAGATTAATTCATCCAGAGGGTGTTGATGGTTTTAATGCCAACAAAGGGAAACTGTCTGGTACTTTCAGAGGATGTGGAGGATAAGGATGAAAGACTATATCATTTCATTTAGAGAGAATGAGAAATATGCTCTTATAGAATATAACAGGGTTGATAAGTTCGACTACTATTATGAAGGTGTTATTATAGAATCTTATTTTCCAGAAGAAATAATTTTTCTTATTGAAGAGCGCAATGGAATTATTGATGATATGGCAATATCTCTTTTGGATGAAGTAGAGGAAAAATTGTATTCATATAACATTGGTTTAAAAGAAAGTGGCTCTATGATTTTTGATATTGAAATTATTGATGGGGATAAAATTTCATTTTTTACAAAATATCCATCAAGTCAGGGTTATTTAGATAGATATCCAGGGAGTCAATAACCTTCACTTAAAAGCCGGGAGATATTAAATATTCCCGGTTTTTTTATTATTTAATTTTCGTTCAGCACACTAAACATCCCGTCCCGCATCCCCTTAACTGCCTGTTTAACCTGATAAAGTTCCTTCCTCAGTTCCTGCACCTCGTTGCACTCCGCAATCAGGATCAGGCATCCTTCCGAGATTTTCACCGTGACGCCCGTCCCGGTATCAAACCCCGCATCTCTCAGCCATTTACCGGACAGGTTCAGTGCCGGGGTGCTGGTATCACCCCGCTTTGGGCGGTAGCCAACGACAGTTCGCCGCTGGGTTTTGGAAATGGTGACTTCTGGCGTAATATCGTGTTCAGCCATGATTAACTACC
>NZ_JABWNC020000067.1:0-1140 GCF_013368855.2 Escherichia sp. 93.0816
TTGAGATCGGCACGGGCGTTACCGTGAAGATCTCGGAAGGTTGCCTGATCCTGCTAGCGGATAACAACGAAGTACAGGAACTGCGCAGGGAACTTTATCAGTTTAAACAGGCAGTTAAGGGGATACGTGACGGGATGTTTAGTGTGCTGAACGAGAGTTAAATAATAAAAAAGCCGGGAGACCATATTCCCGGCTTTATATTTTATCTATGACATCATTTTTTTCACATCTTCAACAGTCAAACTAAAACTATCTATAGTGTTAGCATTTATTCCCAAGTTAAATTTATTATTTGTTTTATTGAGCCATTTGTAGAAGTTTATAAATGAACTCTCATTTTCTTCTGTTAACTCCATAAACCCAGAATCAATATGTGATAATTCTAATGCATCTATAATAAATTTAAAGACATCTTGATCTTCAATCAAATCATTAACATCAATAGTCATCAACTCGTCAATTATTAATAGCTCATCCGCTAAATTCATTATTGTAGGAAGAGATAAGACTTTATTTTTTATTTCTTGCAAATTCATATTAATAATCTCAATAAGGTGAGCCATCAAGGGGGATATGAGCACCATTGGCATCTGATTTGAATGTCCCCCAAGTTCCATCGGTTCTAAACACTTCACGTGTTGAAGTATTTTTCATGCTCGCTGTCGGCCCATTTGCCGCATTAGAATTAGGAAATTTAGCTGCCGCAGATGGATTAGCACCATGACCATGAACAGTATAATTACCAGCATCATATTTAAAACCACCACTGGGGAATTTTAACGGATCATGCCCCCATGTATTTGGAATCCCTCCTTGACTAGCCCAAGCATCTATATCAGCCTTGTCAATTCGGCCATTATGAACTAATTCAGAAGGATCTGTTGGTCGTTTTGTAAAACGACCTGTCTGCCTGTCATGCCAGCGATTAGACTTAGAATTAAAGTAACAACTTAAACCAAGGGGATCTAACCAAGATATTGGATTCGGCGCATACGCATACAGGTTTAACCCACCATTTAGCCCTATCGGGTCATCGGAACGATCCGGTACAGGTCACACTTTTTAACACGCTACCGCCCGCGCCGTTTCTGGCTTCCCGGCCATCACCTTTTACTTATTTAACAGCACGTTAACCCAGTT
>NZ_JABWNC020000068.1:0-1068 GCF_013368855.2 Escherichia sp. 93.0816
TCCCTGCTTATGCCAGAAAAACGGGCAAATCAGCACAGGAAATTACCGCCATGCTGGAGGATGAAACCTGGATGGATGGGAAAGAATGCCTTAAGCACGGTTTTGCTGATGAATTGTTGCCATCCGTCAGAGCAATGGCGCGAATTGAATCGAAGCGCACAGGAGATTTTTTACATATGCCGGAAACCATTAAAGGAATGATTACACCGCCACAGGGAGCGGCAAATATTGCTGGTAATGAACAGAAGCGCATCAATGGAATAAGTGAAGTGTTTAGCTTGTTCGGCAGTCGTTACGACGGGATCAAAATGGCGTGTCTGGAAGATGCATCATGTACACCGGAAATGGCCCGTGAAAAGCTGTTGAACGAGCTGGGGCGCGAGTCCACGCCATCCAATAAAAATACCCCGCCTCATATCTATGCCGGAAACGGAAACATAACAGGTGATGCAATTCGTCAGGGGCTTTATTCCCGTCTTGGGTATGAACGCCCTGAACGAGGCAACCCTTACGCGATGATGAGCCTTTTTGAAATGGCCCAGGCATCACTGGTTGATCGTGGTATCACTGTGAGCGGTTTTATTAATCGCTCGCAGGTTGTTAATGCGGCTTTTACACACAGCAGCAGCGATTTTTCTCATATTCTGGCTGGTGGCGCTGAAAAATCAGTACTGAAAGGCTGGCAGGACAGCGGCGAAACGTTCCAGAAATGGACGCGTACCGGTTCGCTTTCAAACTTTCATGAAGCAAAGCGCGTTGGTCTGAATGGTTTTTCAAAGCTGGATAAAGTACCGGAAGGCGCGGAATATAAATACATCACCACTAGCGATAAAGGTGTACCTATTGCGCTGGCCACGTACGGGAATATTTTTTCCGTTACCCGTCAGGCCATTATCAACGATGACCTGACCCAGTTAACTACAATCCCCATGGCGATGGGACGCGCAGCTGCCAGAACAGTTGGCAATCTGGTTTATCTCCTGTTAACCAGCAACGGCAAGTTTACGGATGGTAAAGCGTTATTCCATGCCGATCATAAAAATCTTATTGCGAAGGATATGGACATGG
>NZ_JABWNC020000069.1:0-977 GCF_013368855.2 Escherichia sp. 93.0816
GCATTCGACCAGATCGATAACGCGCCGGAAGAAAAAGCTCGTGGTATCACCATCAACACTTCTCACGTTGAATACGACACCCCGACCCGTCACTACGCGCACGTAGACTGCCCGGGGCACGCCGACTATGTTAAAAACATGATCACCGGTGCTGCGCAGATGGACGGCGCGATCCTGGTTGTTGCTGCGACTGACGGCCCGATGCCGCAGACTCGTGAGCACATCCTGCTGGGTCGTCAGGTAGGCGTTCCGTACATCATCGTGTTCCTGAACAAATGCGACATGGTTGATGACGAAGAGCTGCTGGAACTGGTTGAAATGGAAGTTCGTGAACTTCTGTCTCAGTACGACTTCCCGGGCGACGACACTCCGATCGTTCGTGGTTCTGCTCTGAAAGCGCTGGAAGGCGACGCAGAGTGGGAAGCGAAAATCCTGGAACTGGCTGGCTTCCTGGATTCTTACATTCCGGAACCAGAGCGTGCGATTGACAAGCCGTTCCTGCTGCCGATCGAAGACGTATTCTCCATCTCCGGTCGTGGTACCGTTGTTACCGGTCGTGTAGAACGCGGTATCATCAAAGTTGGTGAAGAAGTTGAAATCGTTGGTATCAAAGAGACTCAGAAGTCTACCTGTACTGGCGTTGAAATGTTCCGCAAACTGCTGGACGAAGGCCGTGCTGGTGAGAACGTAGGTGTTCTGCTGCGTGGTATCAAACGTGAAGAAATCGAACGTGGTCAGGTACTGGCTAAGCCGGGCACCATCAAGCCGCACACCAAGTTCGAATCTGAAGTGTACATTCTGTCCAAAGATGAAGGCGGTCGTCATACTCCGTTCTTCAAAGGCTACCGTCCGCAGTTCTACTTCCGTACTACTGACGTGACTGGTACCATCGAACTGCCGGAAGGCGTAGAGATGGTAATGCCGGGCGACAACATCAAAATGGTTGTTACCCTGATCCACCCGATCGCGATGGACGA
>NZ_JABWNC020000006.1:0-218990 GCF_013368855.2 Escherichia sp. 93.0816
GATGGCGGGGCAGCACAGGGCTGTAACGGTAAAGCCCTCACCGAAGCGAGGGCTTGAAGGAGAAGGGGTATGATGCGACTTGTCATCATACTGATTGTACTGTTACTCATAAGTTTCGGAGCTTATTAACAGTCAGTCACAGGGGAGGAGCAATCCTCCCTTACCCTTACTCACTAAATTAGGTCAAAGAATCAACGATGTCAATCAGGGCGATGCGGGAGGCGTCGCCCTGAACCGATCTTTTTGATAGTCACATCACTGTCCTCGTTTACTGCCGTAATAAATCTCTTTTGCCCACAATGTATTCATACCTTGCATGACGTTTTACGAGCGCGCTCGAAGAAAAGATTTAAAGCCAGATCAAAGCGTTGTGGTTATTTAAAGAGAGTTTACGATGGCGGGGCAGCACAGGGCTGTAACGGTAAAGCCCTCACCGAAGCGAGGGCTTAAAGGAGAAGGGTTATGATGTGACTTGTCATCATACTGATTGTACTGTTACTGATAAGTTTGCCAGCTTATTAACAGTCAGTCTCAGGGGAGGAGTAATCCTCCCTTACCCTTACTCACTAAATTAGGTTAAAGAATCAACGATGTCAATCAGGGCGATGCGGGAGTATCGCCCTCACCACTCCCAGACTTTCGACGGTGTAACCACCGCAGGCAGTGGGATATCCCACTCTTCAACCGGCAGTTTTTCTACTAACTGACAATCATGCGCATAACCTACTGGCTGCATTTTGTAGTGCTGCCAGTTTTGCAATGTCCGATCATAAAAACCGCCGCCCATTCCCAGGCGTTGACCGTACTCATCAAAGGCGACCAGCGGTGTGACCAGCACATCTAACCGGGAAAGGGGAAGCACATCGCGCACGTCCAGTTTTGGCTCGTGGATCTTTAACCTGTTCACTACCAGTTCACTTTGCGGATGGTAATTCAGGAATAGTAAGTTACCGGCACTAAAGGGATGCAAAACTGGAAGATACACGCGCTTACCGGCACGCCAGAGTTGTTCTATGAGCGGTTGGGTGTCGAGCTCGCCATCAAAAGAGAGGAATACAGCGACCGTATGCGCCATCACCACCGGGGGATAAGTCATCATCCGGGTAGCGGCTTGTTGACCCATTTCTTTCTGTTGTTCCGGCGTTAACGCACGACGACGTTGCCGAATCATTTTACGGATTTCTTGTCGGGATAATGTCTGTGGGAGTTCTGGTAGTTGCGTCATGGCTGGTGCCAGATAAGAAGGGAATCTCCGAGATGCCGCCGCAGGCTGTAACCCTTGAACCCTTGGTTCAAGGTGAATGTGTCGTCGCAGTTTTAAGGCTTCTCGGACGAACCGAGCATGCTCACCAACCACGGAGCGCCACATTCTTGTGGTATGAAATATCGGCTCAGGGGACTGGCCCGCTTGCGAACATCTCAGAGAAATTTTGTCTTCACGGTTACTCTACCACAGTAAACCGAAAAGTGTCATTCAAAGTTTTGGTTCGTTTTTTCGGTGATGCGACCTTGTTCAAGTAACGCTTGTTCTATGGTCTGTTGCAGCATCCGAATACGCTGTTCCATACTTGCCGCGTAGTCACGAGTCTTCGCTTTTTCTTGCGCTAACTCATAGCTGATATTCAATGCAGCAATGAAGACCAACTGTTCAGTATTTGTGACTCTAGTGCGTTCTTTCAGATCTTGCAACCGCTGATTCAGATCGTCTGCGGCCTGATTCAACGCATCCCTTTGGTCAGGCGGGCAGTTCACACGCAGTGAACGGCCAAAAATTTGGATATCGACGGGTTGTGCAGACATGCCACCTTCCTGCTGATTGACTGCGCTTCCTTCGTCTTCAGACCCATGGTCTGCGAAGGGGCGAACTATAGCTACCCTGATGAGAAGAGACAAGCCCTTTTCTGGTTCACCAGGGTCCAAAGTGGTAGCATATCATGAATCTTCCTCCCTTTGATGACGAATGCTTATGTCTATACAGAACGAAATGCCTGGTTACAACGAAATGAACCAGTATCTGAACCAACAAGGGACGGGTCTGACCCCTGCTGAGATGCACGGTTTAATCAGCGGGATGATTTGCGGTGGCAATGATGACAGTTCATGGTTGCCGCTGCTTCACGACCTGACGAACGAAGGCATGGCTTTCGGTCATGAGCTGGCACAGGCATTGCGCAAAATGCACTCAGCCACCAGCGATGCCCTGCAAGATGACGGCTTCCTTTTTCAGCTTTATCTGCCTGATGGCGATGATGTCAGCGTTTTCGATCGCGCTGATGCGCTGGCAGGCTGGGTAAATCACTTCCTGCTTGGTCTTGGCGTGACTCAGCCGAAGCTGGATAAAGTGACTGGCGAAACCGGTGAAGCCATCGACGATCTGCGTAACATTGCGCAACTGGGATATGACGAAGACGAAGATCAGGAAGAGCTGGAAATGTCGCTTGAAGAGATCATCGAGTACGTCCGTGTTGCCGCGCTGTTATGCCACGACACCTTTACTCATCCGCAACCGACTGCGCCAGAAGTACAAAAACCGACTCTACACTAAAAACAAAAAACGTAAGGAGAGTGTTATGAGTGATATATCCCCGCAAGAATTTCAGCGTCGCCGTCAGGCTTTGGTGGAGCAAATGCAACCCGGCAGCGCCGCGCTGATTTTTGCCGCGCCGGAAGTGACCCGTAGCGCCGACAGCGAATATCCGTATCGTCAAAACAGTGACTTCTGGTACTTCACCGGCTTTAACGAACCGGAAGCGGTGCTGGTGCTGATTAAAAGCGATGACACTCATAACCACAGCGTTCTGTTTAACCGCGTTCGCGACCTGACGGCGGAGATCTGGTTTGGCCGTCGCTTAGGTCAGGATGCCGCGCCAGAGAAACTGGGCGTTGACCGTGCGCTGGCGTTCAGCGAAATCAATCAGCAACTTTATCAACTGCTCAACGGTCTGGATGTGGTTTACCACGCTCAGGGCGAATATACCTATGCTGATGAAATCGTGAACAGCGCGCTGGAAAAACTGCGTAAAGGCTCACGGCAAAATCTCACCGCTCCGGCAACGATGATCGACTGGCGTCCCATTGTTCATGAAATGCGCCTGTTCAAATCACCAGAAGAGATTGCCGTACTTCGCCGCGCGGGGGAAATCACCGCACTGGCGCACACCCGGGCGATGGAAAAATGTCGTCCGGGAATGTTCGAGTACCATCTGGAAGGCGAAATTCACCACGAATTTAACCGCCACGGCGCGCGTTATCCTTCCTACAACACCATAGTCGGCAGCGGTGAAAACGGCTGCATTCTGCACTACACCGAAAATGAGTGTGAAATGCGTGATGGCGACCTGGTGTTGATTGATGCGGGTTGTGAATACAAAGGTTACGCTGGCGATATTACCCGCACCTTCCCGGTCAACGGCAAATTCACTCAGGCTCAGCGTGAAATCTACGACATTGTGCTGGAGTCTCTTGAAACCAGCTTGCGCCTGTATCGTCCGGGAACTTCCATTCAGGAAGTCACCGGTGAAGTGGTGCGCATTATGATTAACGGCCTGGTAAAACTCGGTATCCTGAAAGGTGATGTCGATGAGCTGATCGCTCAAAACGCCCACCGTCCTTTCTTTATGCATGGCCTTAGCCACTGGTTAGGTCTGGATGTCCATGACGTAGGTGTTTATGGTCAGGATCGCTCGCGCATTCTTGAACCTGGCATGGTGTTGACCGTAGAGCCAGGTCTGTATATTGCACCGGATGCGGATGTGCCAGAACAATATCGCGGTATCGGCATTCGTATTGAAGACGATATTGTGATTACCGAAACTGGCAACGAAAACCTCACTGCCAGCGTGGTGAAAAAGCCGGAAGAAATCGAAGCGTTGATGGCAGCTGCGAGAAAGCAATGAGCGTAATCATCGTCGGTGGCGGCATGGCGGGCGCGACGCTGGCGCTGGCTATTTCCCGGTTAAGTCACGGGGCGCTGCCAGTACATCTGATTGAAGCGACCGCGCCAGAGTCTCATACTCATCCGGGCTTTGATGGCCGGGCTATTGCGCTGGCGGCGGGCACCTGCCAGCAGCTGGCACGTATCGGCGTCTGGCAATCTCTGGCTGATTGCGCAACCGCCATCACTACCGTGCATGTCAGCGATCGCGGTCATGCCGGATTCGTCACCCTCGCCGCAGAAGATTACCAACTGGCGGCGCTGGGGCAGGTTGTCGAGTTGCATAATGTCGGGCAACGGCTGTTTGCGCTGTTGCGCAAAGCGCCAGGCGTAACGCTGCATTGCCCGGATCGCGTTGCTAACGTTTCCCGTACACAGGATACCGTTGAAGTGACGCTGGAGAGCGGCGGGACGCTGACGGGGCGCGTGCTGGTAGCCGCTGACGGCACCCATTCAGCATTAGCCAGCGCCTGCGGCGTTGACTGGCAGCAGGAGCCTTACGAACAACTGGCGGTAATTGCCAACGTTGCGACCTCCGTTGCGCACGAAGGCCGTGCTTTTGAACGTTTCACGCAATACGGTCCGTTGGCAATGTTGCCGATGTCTGACGGACGTTGTTCGCTGGTCTGGTGTCATCCACTGGAACGGCGCGAAGAGGTACTGGCGTGGAGCGACGAGAAGTTTTGCCGTGAACTCCAGGCTGCGTTTGGCTGGCGGCTGGGGCAAATTACCCACGCCGGAAAACGCAGTGCTTATCCGCTGGCGTTAACCCGTGCCGCCAAACCTATTACCCATCGCACCGTGCTGGTGGGCAATGCGGCGCAAACCCTGCACCCGATCGCCGGGCAAGGATTTAACCTCGGTATGCGTGATGTTATGAGCCTTGCGGAAACCCTGACTCAGGCGCGGGAGCGCGGAGAAGACATTGGTGATTACAGCGTATTGTGTCGTTATCAGCAGCGTCGACAGAGCGATCGCGAAGCAACCATTGGCGTCACGGACAGCCTTGTACATCTTTTTGCCAACCGTTGGACGCCGCTGGTTGTCGGGCGCAACATCGGGCTGATGACGATGGAATTATTCACCCCGGCACGCGATGTGCTGGCGCAGCGCACCCTCGGTTGGGTGGCGCGTTGAAGGCGGTTTTAAGGAATAAACAATGCAAAGTGTTGATGTAGCCATTGTTGGCGGCGGCATGGTGGGGCTGGCGGTTGCCTGCGGCTTACAGGGTAGCGGCTTACGCGTTGCCGTACTGGAGCAGCGCGTACCGGAACCTCTGGCGGCGGATGCACCACCACAACTGCGCGTTTCGGCTATCAATGCCGCCAGCGAAAAATTACTTACCCGTCTTGGCGTCTGGCAGGACATCCTCTCCCGCAGAGCCAGTTGCTATCACGGCATGGACGTGTGGGACAAAGACAGCTTTGGTCACATCTCGTTTGACGATCAAAGCATGGGCTATAGCCATCTTGGGCATATTGTTGAAAATTCAGTAGTTCATTACGCGCTGTGGAACAAAGCGCAGCAGTCGTCAGATATCACTCTGCTGGCCCCCGCAGAATTACAGCAGGTCGCCTGGGGAGAGAACGAAACCTTCCTGACGCTGAAAGACGGCAGTATGTTAACGGCGCGTCTGGTGATTGGCGCGGACGGCGCTAATTCCTGGTTGCGCAACAAAGCCGATATCCCCCTGACTTTCTGGGATTATCAGCATCACGCGCTGGTGGCGACCATTCGCACGCAGGAGCTGCATGGCGCTGTGGCGCGCCAGGTTTTCCACGGCGAAGGCATTCTGGCCTTTTTACCGCTTAGCGATCCGCATCTGTGCTCGATTGTCTGGTCACTGCCGCCAGAGGAAGCGCAGCGGATGCAGCAGGCAGGTGAAGACGAATTTAATCGCGCGTTAAATATCGCTTTTGATAATCGCCTGGGCTTATGCAAGGTTGAGAGCGAGCGTCAGGTATTTCCGCTGACGGGGCGTTATGCGCGCCAGTTTGCCGCGCACCGTCTGGCGCTGGTGGGCGACGCCGCGCATACCATTCATCCGCTGGCGGGGCAGGGCGTTAATCTCGGCTTTATGGACGCCGCAGAGTTGATTGCTGAACTGAAACGGTTGCATCGTCAGGGTAAAGACATCGGGCAGTATATTTACCTGCGTCGCTATGAGCGTAGCCGCAAGCACAGTGCTGCGCTGATGCTGGCTGGTATGCAGGGCTTTCGCGATCTGTTTTCCGGAGCCAATCCGGCGAAAAAACTGCTGCGCGATATTGGCCTGAAACTGGCCGACACGCTTCCTGGCGTTAAGCCGCAACTTATCCGTCAGGCAATGGGATTAAACGATTTGCCTGAATGGCTGCGTTAAAAATTTCTCCTCTTCTGTTTATTTGATACCCATCACACTTTCATCTCCCGGTTTTTTCGCCGGGAGATTTTCCTCATTTGAAATAAACTAATTTCACCATCAATTTCGCATTATATTTTCTAATGTTACGATTTTTTCATTGAGTGATTTTTGACATATTTTCAGTTCTTAATATTGGTTTATCCAAATCTGTTTCTTGAAAGCATCATATTTATATAAAAATAAAATAAATTTTTGGTTTTTTATTCTGTTGAGATTTTTGTATTTTTTAACCATAAGCTAATGTGATGATCAATTTTACCTTATGGTTAACCGTCTGTTTCGGTGGTAAGTTCAGGGAAAAGAGAACGATTGCGTTGGGGACCGGGAGTGGCTCCGATGCTGGGTTTCGTGGTGATAATTTCGCCATGAAAAGTTGTCAGCCCCGTTTATTCAATGAGGACAAGATGGCACAACAGACTCCTTTGTACGAACAACACACGCTTTGCGGCGCTCGCATGGTGGATTTCCACGGCTGGATGATGCCGCTGCATTACGGTTCGCAAATCGACGAACATCATGCGGTACGTACCGATGCCGGAATGTTTGATGTGTCGCATATGACCATCGTCGATCTTCGCGGCAGCCGCACCCGGGAGTTTCTGCGTTATCTGCTGGCGAACGATGTGGCGAAGCTCACCAAAAGTGGCAAAGCCCTCTACTCCGGGATGTTGAATGCCTCTGGCGGTGTGATAGATGACCTCATCGTCTACTACTTCACTGAAGATTTCTTCCGCCTCGTTGTAAACTCCGCCACCCGCGAAAAAGACCTCTCCTGGATTACCCAACACGCTGAACCCTTCGGCATCGAAATTACCGTTCGTGATGACCTTTCCATGATTGCCGTACAAGGGCCGAATGCGCAGGCAAAAGCTGCCACACTGTTTAATGACGCTCAGCGTCAGGCGGTGGAAGGAATGAAACCGTTCTTTGGCGTGCAGGCGGGTGATCTGTTTATTGCCACCACCGGTTACACCGGTGAAGCGGGCTATGAAATTGCGCTGCCCAATGAAAAAGCGGCGGATTTCTGGCGCGCGCTGGTGGAAGCGGGCGTTAAGCCCTGCGGCCTGGGCGCGCGTGACACGCTGCGTCTGGAAGCGGGCATGAATCTTTATAGTCAGGAGATGGACGAAACCATTTCTCCTTTAGCCGCCAACATGGGCTGGACCATTGCCTGGGAGCCGGCAGATCGTGACTTTATCGGTCGTGAAGCCCTGGAAGCGCAGCGTGAACATGGCACAGAAAAACTGGTTGGTCTGGTGATGACCGAAAAAGGCGTGCTGCGTAATGAACTACCGGTACGTTTTACCGACGCGCAGGGCAACCAGCATGAAGGTGTTATTACCAGCGGGACTTTCTCCCCGACGCTGGGTTACAGCATTGCGCTGGCGCGCGTGCCGGAAGGCATTGGCGAAACGGCGATTGTGCAAATTCGCAACCGTGAAATGCCGGTTAAAGTGACGAAACCTGTTTTTGTGCGTAACGGCAAAGCCGTCGCGTGATTTACTTTTTTGGAGATTGATTGATGAGCAACGTACCAGCAGAACTGAAATACAGCAAAGAACACGAATGGCTGCGTAAAGAAGCCGACGGCACTTACACCGTTGGTATCACCGAACACGCTCAGGAGCTGTTAGGCGATATGGTGTTTGTTGACCTACCGGAAGTGGGCGCAACGGTTAGCGCGGGCGATGACTGCGCGGTTGCCGAATCAGTAAAAGCGGCGTCAGACATTTATGCGCCAGTAAGCGGTGAAATCGAGGCGGTAAACGACGCACTGAGCGATTCCCCGGAACTGGTGAACAGCGAACCGTATGCAGGCGGTTGGATCTTTAAAATCAAAGCCAGCGATGAAAGCGAACTGGATTCACTGCTGGATGCGACCGCATACGAAGCATTGTTAGAAGACGAGTAACGGCTTTAATCCTCTTCTTTGGGAGAGGATAAGGGTGAGGAAATTGTACGCCTCACCCTCACTCTCTTCGCAAGGAGAGAGGTTCACAATTCACTGCACGTTTCAGGAACCATCGCTCATGACACAGACGTTAAGCCAGCTTGAAAATAGCGGCGCTTTTATTGAACGCCATATCGGACCGGACGCCGCGCAACAGCAAGAAATGCTGAATGCCGTTGGTGCACAATCGTTAAACGCGCTGACCGGCCAGATTGTGCCGAAAGATATTCAGCTTGCGACTCCGCCTCAGGTTGGCGCACCGGCGACCGAATACGCCGCACTGGCAGAACTCAAGGCTATTGCCAGTCGCAATAAACGCTTCACGTCTTACATCGGCATGGGGTACACCGCCGTGCAGTTACCGCCGGTTATCCTGCGTAACATGCTGGAAAATCCGGGCTGGTATACCGCGTATACTCCGTATCAACCTGAAGTCTCCCAGGGCCGCCTTGAAGCACTGCTCAACTTCCAGCAGGTAACGCTGGATTTAACCGGGCTGGATATGGCATCGGCTTCTCTTCTTGACGAAGCCACCGCTGCCGCCGAAGCAATGGCGATGGCGAAACGCGTCAGCAAACTGAAAAATGCCAACCGCTTCTTTGTGGCTTCTGACGTGCATCCGCAAACGCTGGATGTGGTCCGTACTCGTGCCGAAACCTTTGGTTTTGAAGTGATTGTCGATGACGCGCAAAAAGTGCTCGACCATCAGGACGTGTTCGGCGTGCTGTTACAGCAGGTCGGCACTACTGGTGAAATTCACGACTACACTGCACTCATCTGCGAACTAAAATCACGCAAAATTGTGGTCAGCGTCGCCGCTGATATTATGGCGCTGGTTCTGTTAACTGCGCCGGGCAAACAGGGTGCGGATATTGTCTTTGGTTCGGCGCAACGCTTCGGTGTGCCGATGGGCTACGGTGGCCCGCACGCGGCATTCTTTGCGGCGAAAGATGAATACAAACGCTCCATGCCGGGGCGCATTATCGGCGTATCGAAAGATGCGGCTGGTAATACTGCGCTACGCATGGCAATGCAGACTCGCGAGCAACATATTCGTCGCGAGAAAGCGAACTCCAACATTTGTACTTCCCAGGTACTGCTGGCAAACATCGCCAGCCTGTATGCCGTTTATCACGGCCCGGTTGGCCTGAAACGTATCGCTAACCGCATCCACCGTCTGACCGATATCCTGGCGGCAGGCCTGCAACAAAAAGGTCTGAAACTGCGTCATGCGCACTATTTCGACACCTTGTGTGTGGAAGTGGCAGACAAAGCGGGCGTACTGACGCGTGCCGAAGCGGCTGAAATCAACCTGCGTAGCGATATTCTGAACGCGGTGGGGATCACCCTTGATGAAACTACCACGCGTGAAAACGTGATGCAGCTTTTCAGCGTGCTGCTGGGCGATAACCACGGGCTGGACATCGACACGCTGGACAAAGACGTGGCTCACGACAGCCGCTCTATTCAGCCTGCGATGCTGCGCGACGACGAAATCCTCACTCATCCGGTGTTTAATCGCTACCACAGCGAAACCGAAATGATGCGCTATATGCACTCGCTGGAGCGTAAAGATCTGGCGCTGAATCAGGCGATGATCCCGCTGGGTTCCTGCACCATGAAACTGAACGCCGCCGCCGAGATGATCCCAATCACCTGGCCGGAATTTGCCGAACTGCACCCGTTCTGCCCGCCGGAACAGGCCGAAGGTTATCAGCAGATGATCGCGCAGCTGGCTGACTGGCTGGTGAAACTGACCGGTTACGACGCCGTTTGTATGCAGCCGAACTCTGGCGCACAGGGCGAATACGCGGGCCTGTTGGCGATTCGTCATTATCATGAAAGCCGCAACGAAGGGCATCGCGATATCTGCCTGATCCCGGCTTCTGCGCACGGAACTAACCCCGCTTCTGCACATATGGCAGGAATGCAGGTGGTGGTTGTGGCGTGTGATAAAAACGGCAACATCGATCTGACTGATCTGCGCGCGAAAGCGGAACAGGCGGGCGATAACCTCTCCTGCATCATGGTGACCTATCCTTCCACCCACGGCGTGTATGAAGAAACGATCCGTGAAGTGTGTGAAGTTGTACATCAGTTCGGCGGTCAGGTTTACCTTGATGGCGCGAACATGAACGCCCAGGTTGGCATCACCTCGCCGGGCTTTATTGGCGCGGACGTTTCGCACCTTAACCTGCATAAAACTTTCTGCATTCCGCACGGCGGTGGCGGCCCGGGTATGGGACCGATCGGCGTGAAAGCGCATCTGGCGCCGTTTGTACCGGGTCATAGCGTGGTGCAAATCGAAGGCATGTTAACCCGTCAGGGCGCGGTTTCTGCGGCACCGTTCGGTAGCGCATCCATCCTGCCAATCAGCTGGATGTACATCCGCATGATGGGTGCCGAAGGGCTGAAAAAAGCAAGCCAGGTGGCAATTCTTAACGCCAACTATATTGCCAGCCGCCTGCAGAATGCCTTCCCGGTGCTGTATACCGGTCGCGACGGTCGCGTGGCGCACGAATGTATTCTCGATATTCGTCCGTTGAAAGAAGAAACTGGCATCAGCGAGCTGGATATTGCCAAGCGTCTGATCGACTACGGTTTCCACGCGCCGACCATGTCGTTCCCGGTGGCGGGTACGCTGATGGTTGAACCGACCGAATCCGAAAGCAAAGTGGAACTGGATCGCTTTATCGACGCGATGCTGGCTATCCGTGCAGAAATCGACCAGGTGAAAGCCGGTGTCTGGCCGCTGGAAGATAACCCGCTGGTGAACGCGCCGCACATTCAGAACGAACTGGTCGCCGAGTGGGTGCATCCGTACAGCCGCGAAGTTGCGGTATTCCCGACAGGCGTGGCAGACAAATACTGGCCGACGGTGAAACGTCTGGATGATGTTTACGGCGACCGTAACCTGTTCTGCTCCTGCGTACCGATTAGCGAATACCAGTAATTTACTGATTCGACTATCTTCAAAAGGCGCTTCGGCGCCTTTTTAGTCAGATGACAAAGTACAAAAGTGCTCAGACAGTCCCCTCGCCCCTTCGGGGAGAGGGTTAGGGTGAGGGGGAAAAGCGTGCCAACATTGAAGATTGAGCCAGTTTGTTAGCAATCTCAAAGATACGTCAACGACTTAATTTTTCTCGTAAAAACAAATGGCTATAGCACTTGTGACTGGTGGCAGTCGCGGCATCGGGCGGGCAACTGCGCTGCTGCTGGCAAAAGAAGGATATACGGTGGCGGTTAATTATCAGCAAAACCTCCATGCGGCGCAGGAGGTGGTGAACTTAATAACTAAAGCCGGTGGTAAGGCATTCGTGCTCCAGGCGGATATCAGCGACGAAAATCAGGTCATCGCAATGTTCACAGCAATCGATCAGCACGATGAACCGCTAGCTGCGCTGGTCAATAACGCCGGGATCTTGTTTACCCAGTGCACCGTAGAAAACCTTACCGCAGAGCGAATCAACCGGGTGCTTTCCACCAATGTGACGGGATATTTTCTCTGCTGCCGCGAGGCGGTAAAACGCATGGCGCTTAAAAACGGCGGTAGCGGCGGCGCTATCGTCAATGTTTCTTCGGTAGCCTCACGGCTGGGATCTCCGGGGGAATATGTTGATTATGCGGCATCGAAAGGGGCGATTGATACGTTAACCACCGGACTATCGCTGGAAGTCGCCGCGCAGGGGATCCGTGTTAACGGCGTGCGGCCAGGGTTTATTTATACCGAAATGCACGCCAACGGTGGCGAACCAGGACGCGTCGATCGCGTTAAGTCGAACATCCCCATGCAGCGCGGCGGACAGGCGGAAGAGGTCGCGCAGGCCATTGTCTGGCTGTTAAGCGATAAAGCCTCTTACGTCACGGGAAGTTTTATCGATTTGGCGGGCGGAAAATAAGATGGGAAAGTGGTCTGGGCGGATGCAACGCAATCGGCGTCGCATCCGTCATGTCATCTAATCAAAGCTTCTCGCCGTTGCTGGCAATCACCTCTTTGTACCAGTTGAAGCTCTTCTTACGTGAACGCGACATATCACCAGTACCGTCGTCGTGCTTATTCACATAGATAAAGCCGTAGCGTTTGCTGTACTGCCCGGTGGTAAACGATACACAGTCGATGCAGCCCCACGGCGTGTAGCCCATCAGATCCACACCATCGTAAGTTACCGCTTTTTTCATCTCTTCAATATGGGCGCGCAGATAGTCAATGCGGTAGTCGTCGTTGATGCTGCCATCTTCTTCCACTTTGTCGTAAGCGCCAAAACCGTTTTCGACAATAAACAGTGGCTTCTGGTAACGCTCATACAGTTCGCAAAGTGCGTAACGCAGACCCACAGGATCAATCTGCCAGCCCCAGTCAGACGCTTTAACATACGGGTTCGGTACGCTGCCTTCGAAACCAGAAATCGCATCGCCGGTGCCGCCTTCGGCCTTCACCGCGTTGGTCATGTAATAGCTGAAGCCAAGATAAGCGCAGGTGCCTTCGCGCAGCACATTCAGATCGCCATCTTCCATTTTGATGTTAAATCCGCGACGTTCCCACTCGTTCAACACATAAGAAGGGTAGTAGCCGCGTAGCTGGATATCGGTAAAGACGTAACGTTCGCGCATCGACTCCTGGGCAAACATCACATCATCCGGGTTACAGGAGTAAGGATAGAGCGGCACCATCGCCAGCATACAGCCAACTTTCATCTCAGGATTGATACGACGCGCGACTTTCACCGCCAGGGCGCTGGCGACAAACTGGTGATGCAGCACCTGATACATCGTCTCTTCCGGGTTTTCATGCTCGGTATAAACCACGCCAGAGCAGCAGTAACCGAACAGCGGCGCGCGCCAGTTACGCTGGTTGTTAATTTCGTTGAAGGTCATCCAGTATTTGACTTTGTGCTTATAGCGTTCAAATACCACTTCCGCGAAACGGACAAAGAAATCAACCACTTTACGGTTGGTCCAGCTACCGTATTGCTGCACCAGATGCAGCGGCATTTCAAAATGGGAGAGGGTGATCACCGGTTCGATGTTGTATTTCAGCAGTTCATCGAACATATCGTCGTAAAACTTCAGCCCTTCTTCGTTTGGCTGAGCTTCATCGCCTTTCGGAAATATGCGCGTCCAGGCGATGGAAGTACGAAAACATTTGAAGCCCATTTCGGCAAATAGCTTGATGTCTTCCTTGTAGTGACCGTAAAAATCTACCGCTTCATGGTTCGGATAGTATTTGCCCGGCAAGACTTCTTTGGTGATTTCGCGCGGCACGCCGTGTGCGCCGCCGGTCAGTACGTCACAAATACTCGGCCCTTTGCCGCCTTTGTTCCAGCCGCCTTCGACCTGATGAGCGGCAACTGCGCCGCCCCATAAGAAATCTTTCGGTAAGGTGAGTTTTTTCACTATCATAGGCTCCAGATGAGTCAATTCTTACAGGAAATAGTACCATGCAGCCAAACAACATCACTTTTTTTCAACGATTCCAGGATGACATTCTGGCTGGGCGTAAAACCATCACTATCCGTGACGAGTCTGAATCGCACTTTAAAGCTGGCGATGTGCTTCGCGTCGGGCGCTTTGAAGATGACGGCTATTTTTGCACTATTGAAGTCACTGCAACCTCAACGGTGACGCTGGATACTCTCACAGAAAAACACGCGCAACAGGAAAATATGACCCTGGCTGAATTGAAAAAGGTCATTGCCGATATCTATCCCGGTCAGACACAGTTTTATGTAATTGAATTTAAATGTCTTTAAATTGAACTCACGCCTGTTAGTTGAAATTTCGCATTTAATTTCATGATTTTTCGGAGATTAGTCTCAAATCAGAATTTATTTTAGCTAACAGGTGTTCACTGGAACTATTCTCAGTTACGCTGGAGAGGTATACATGTGCGTGTACGTTTCTCCGGAGTAAGTTATGGTTCAGAAGCCCCTCATTAAGCAGGGATATTCGCTGGCAGAGGAAATTGCCAACAGCGTCAGTCACGGTATTGGACTGGTGTTTGGTATCGTCGGGCTGGTATTGCTACTGGTTCAGGCGGTGGATCTCAATGCCAGCACCACGGCGATAACCAGTTACAGCCTCTATGGCGGCAGTATGATCCTGCTGTTTCTTGCTTCGACGCTTTATCACGCCATTCCTCATCAACGGGCAAAAATGTGGCTGAAGAAATTTGACCACTGCGCCATTTATCTGTTGATTGCCGGAACCTACACGCCGTTTTTGCTGGTGGGGCTGGATTCTCCGTTAGCGCGCGGGTTGATGGTTGTTATCTGGAGCCTGGCATTGCTGGGGATTCTGTTCAAACTGACCATCGCGCACCGATTTAAAATCTTATCTCTGGTAACTTATCTGGCTATGGGCTGGCTGTCGTTGGTGGTGATTTATGAAATGGCAGTTAAGCTCGCGGCGGGCAGCGTTACCTTACTGGCCGTAGGCGGTGTAGTTTACTCGCTCGGGGTGATTTTCTACGTCTGCAAACGCATTCCCTACAACCACGCCATCTGGCACGGCTTTGTGCTCGGCGGCAGCGTGTGCCATTTCCTGGCGATTTATTTGTATATTGGGCAGGCGTAATTGGTATGCCTTTGTTGGAATGAAAAGACACACCAGCGTCGCATCAGGCATCGGAGCGCAACTGCCGGATGCGGCGTGAACGCCTTATCCGACCTACGGGCTGCGTCCCTGTTGTGATAAAGGCACCAAATCCCAGGCCTGATAAGACGCGTCAGCATCGCATCAGGCAATAGGTGCCTGAAGCGATACAGAAATTTACTCTTCCAGCGAATACGGCAGCGGCTCGATATGCAATGTATTCGCATCGTCACGAACGCGGAAAACGCTGTCCGGTTCCATGTCATTATTCATGACTACCTGAACCACGACCTGCCCATCTTCCAGTTTGACCGCCGCCAGCACGGTTCCGGTACGACGCCAGTTTTCGCCCATTTTCAGCTCTAAGTCTTCACCTGCTTCCGGCAGTCGGCTGGCGCTACCTGCCAGCAACCAGAGCGCGCGTTTGTTGGCACCACGGAATTTTGCTCGCGCCACCATCTCTTGCCCGGTATAGCAGCCTTTCTTAAAGCTGATGCCGCCCAGCGCCTGGAGATTGGTCGCCTGGGGGATAAACTGCCCGCTATTAGCCGCATCAATCACCGGGAAACCTGCTTCAATGTTTAATGCCAGCCACTGTTGGCTATTGTTCAGTTCCGCTTCGCCGCGCAGTTTATCTGTCAGCGCACTGGCGGTAGTTTCATCGGTCACGATCAGAAAACGTTCTGCTGGATGTTCAAACCATAGCAGGGTAGTTGCACCTTCTCTGACTACCTGTTTTTCCTTCGAAGGCAGTTCACTAAAGAGATTCGCCAGCGCGGCGCGTGCCTGAAAACCGGCAACACCAAGCAGCACGCGCTCGTCGTCTGGCGCGATGGTCACTTTAGAAAATACCGCATATTTTTTCAGTTCGGTAAGCTGCGACTCACGCACGCTGCGCCGTTCAATCCATGCGAAACCGTCGCCATCGTGGAACAGACGCAAATTGCTCCACATCTTACCTTTGGCATCGCAATGTGCGGCGAGCAGGTGCTGATCTTCTGTCATCTGGCTGACATCTGCTGTCACCTGACCCTGCATATATTTTTCACTGTCCGCACCAGTAATGGTGGCAAGCGCCCAGTCATCAAGCGTCATCAGCGTCAACGGTAAACGGGCAGAAGCCGTAGGCTGACGGGGAGGAAAAGGTGTAAAAGCCATAATGGAGTCCTGTTTTACAAACGGCGTAATTAATGACTAATGGTAAAAGAGCTATGGGGCATTGCAAGTGCTTTCACTACGCGATCCGTGCCTTCAGCCAGGCTTTGCGAGGTGACTTCCAAAAAAATGAAGCCATTGAATTGTTGTGGATTAATTTCGCGATCGTGATTGTGTTTACCGATATTCCCGCAAAAGAAGTCGAAAAACACGTTACAATAGCCAGGTACTGGATTTTCGTGAGACAGGAAGAAGATGGACATTAACAACAAAGCCCGCATTCATTGGGCATGCCGCCGTGGTATGCGCGAACTTGATATTTCGATCATGCCGTTTTTCGAACATGAGTACGACAGCTTAAGCGATGACGAAAAACGCATCTTTATTCGTCTGCTGGAATGTGACGATCCCGACCTGTTCAACTGGCTGATGAATCACGGTAAACCGGCCGATGCAGAACTGGAAATGATGGTCCGACTCATCCAGACACGGAACCGGGAACGTGGTCCTGTGGCAATCTGAACTGCGCGTCTCCTGGCGCGCGCAGTGGCTTTCCTTGCTGATTCATGGGCTGGTTGCCGCTGTTATTTTACTCATGCCCTGGCCGCTTAGTTACACTCCGTTATGGCTGGTGTTGCTTTCGCTGGTGGTGTTTGATTGCGTCCGTAGTCAGCGGCGTATTAATGCTCGTCAGGGCGAGATTCGTCTGCTGATGGATGGGCGTTTACGCTGGCAGGGGCAGGAGTGGAGCATCGTTAAAGCGCCGTGGATGATTAAAAGCGGCATGATGTTGCGTTTACGTTCTGATAGCGGCAAACGTCAGCATCTGTGGCTGGCAGCAGACAGCATGGATGAAGCCGAATGGCGAGATTTGCGGCGGATTTTGTTACAGCAGGAGACGCAAAAATAATGGCGACGGCAAAGCGAGTGCGCTATGCCGTCAGTAATCTCAGGCGTAATGCTCAGCCATTTCGTTGAGGATTTGCTCGCACCAGCTCTGAATACGCTCGTCGCTGAGGTCATACTGGTTAGTTTCATCCAGCGCCAGACCTACGAACAGTTGCCCGTCAGCAATCACCGGTTTCGGACTGGTGAACTCATACCCTTCCGTTGGCCAGTAGCCGACGAACTTCACGCCTTTGGTCGAGAGTTTGTCATGCAGCATACCGAGTGCATCGAGGAACCACTCACCATATCCCAGTTGATCGCCTAGCCCATACAGCGCAACAATTTTACCTTCGAGGTTCAGGTCGTCGAGCTGATCCCAGACGGCTTCCCAGTCTTCCTGGATTTCACCAAAATCCCAGGTCGGGATTCCCAGGATGAGCACATCGTACTGCTCCATTAATTTAGGGGAGTCGTCCTTGAGGTTATGTAAGGTCACCAGTTCTGGGCCGATAATATCGCGGATTTTTTCCGCTGCCATCTCGGTATAACAGGTGCTGGAACCGTAAAAAAGACCCATATTCATAACGTAAGCTTCTCGATTCTGCTGTGGCTTTTGCGGCTAGTGTATCAGAATCGCTTTAGTCACGGCACAATAAGGCATAATGGATCAAACGAGTAACGATAAGGGGCGCAAGTGAAACAGGATCTGGCACGCATCGAGCAGTTTCTTGATGCCCTGTGGTTGGAAAAAAATCTGGCAGAAAATACGTTGAACGCATATCGTCGCGATCTGTCAATGATGGTGGAGTGGTTGCATCATCGTGGACTGACGCTGGCAACGGCGCAAAGCGGCGACTTACAGGCATTACTGGCAGAACGGCTGGAAGGCGGGTATAAAGCCACCAGTTCCGCTCGTTTGCTGAGTGCGGTGCGCCGATTGTTCCAGTATCTTTATCGCGAAAAGTTTCGTGAAGACGATCCCAGTGCGCATCTTGCTTCGCCAAAATTACCCCAGCGTCTACCGAAAGATTTAAGTGAAGCGCAAGTTGAAAGGTTATTGCAGGCACCGCTGGTTGATCAGCCTCTGGAGCTACGCGACAAAGCGATGCTCGAAGTGCTGTATGCTACCGGATTGCGTGTCTCTGAACTTGTAGGGCTGACGATGAGCGATATCAGCTTGCGTCAGGGCGTGGTGCGGGTAATTGGTAAAGGCAACAAAGAACGCCTGGTGCCGTTAGGTGAAGAGGCAGTTTACTGGCTGGAAACCTATCTGGAACACGGGCGACCGTGGTTGCTAAACGGTGTGTCAATTGATGTACTGTTTCCCAGCCAGCGTGCGCAGCAGATGACGAGACAAACTTTCTGGCATCGCATTAAACATTATGCCGTGCTGGCGGGGATCGACAGCGAAAAGCTGTCACCGCATGTGTTGCGTCACGCCTTTGCCACCCATTTGTTAAATCATGGTGCGGATTTACGCGTTGTGCAGATGTTGCTGGGTCATAGCGATCTCTCGACGACTCAAATTTATACGCATGTCGCTACTGAGCGTCTGCGGCAACTTCATCAACAGCATCACCCTCGGGCGTGATAGCTGAAAAGAACGGGATGATTTATGAAGAAAGGTTTTATGTTGTTTACTTTGTTGACGGCGTTTTCTGGCTTTGTTCAGGCGGATGACGCGGCAATACAACAAACGTTAGCCAAAATGGGCATCAAAAGCAGCGATATTCAGCCAGCACCCGTGGCAGGCATGAAGACAGTTCTGACTAACAGCGGTGTGCTGTACATCACCGATGATGGTAAACACATCATTCAGGGGCCAATGTATGACGTTAGCGGCGCGGCACCGATCAACGTCACCAACCAGATGTTGTTAAAGCAACTGAACGCGCTCGAAAAAGAGATGATCATCTACAAAGCGCCGCAAGAAAAGCACGTCATCACCGTGTTTACCGACATTACCTGCGGCTACTGCCACAAAATGCATGAGCAGATGGCTGACTATAATGCGCTGGGGATCACCGTGCGTTATCTCGCGTTCCCGCGTCAGGGACTGGAAAGCCAGGCGGAGCAACAAATGAAAGCCATCTGGTGTGCAAAAGATAAAAATAAAGCCTTTGATGACGTAATGGCAGGCAAAGCCGTTACCCCGGCAAGTTGCGATATCGATATTGCCGACCATTACGCACTTGGCGTCCAGCTTGGCGTTAGCGGTACTCCGGCAGTTGTGCTGAGTAATGGCACACTTGTTCCGGGTTACCAGCCGCCGAAAGAGATGAAAGAATTCCTCGACGAACATCAAAAAATGACCAGCGGTAAATAATTCGCGTGAAACAACAGATACAACTTCGTCGTCGTAAAGTCGACGAAACGGCAGACCTGCCCGCTGACCTGCCCCCCTTGCTGCGGCGTTTATACGCCAGCCGGGGCGTGCGCAGCGCGCAGGAACTGGAGCGTAGCGTTAAAGGTATGCTGCCCTGGCAGCAACTGAGCGGTGTTGAAAAGGCCGTTGAGATCCTTTACAACGCTTTTCGCGAAGGAACACGGATTATTGTGGTCGGTGATTTCGACGCCGACGGTGCCACCAGCACAGCTCTTAGTGTGCTGGCGATGCGTTCTCTCGGCTGTGACAACATCGACTACCTTGTACCGAACCGTTTCGAAGACGGTTACGGCTTAAGTCCGGAAGTGGTCGATCAGGCTCATGCGCGTGGCGCGCAGTTGATTGTAACGGTTGATAACGGCATTTCTTCCCACGCAGGTGTTGAACATGCCCGATCGTTGGGCATTCCGGTTATTGTTACCGATCATCATTTGCCTGGCGAAACTTTACCTGCGGCGGAAGCCATTATTAATCCCAATCTGCGTGACTGCGAGTTTCCGTCGAAATCGCTGGCAGGCGTTGGCGTAGCGTTTTATCTGATGCTGGCGTTACGCACATTTTTGCGCGATCGGGGTTGGTTCGATGAGCGTGGTATCGCAATACCGAATCTGGCGGAATTGCTGGATCTGGTGGCGCTGGGTACGGTGGCGGATGTAGTGCCGCTGGACGCCAATAATCGCATTCTGACCTGGCAGGGGATGAGTCGCATCCGTGCCGGGAAGTGCCGTCCGGGGATTAAAGCTCTACTGGAAGTGGCAAACCGCGATGCACAAAAACTCGCTGCCAGCGATTTAGGTTTTGCGCTGGGGCCGCGTCTCAATGCCGCCGGACGACTGGATGATATGTCCGTTGGCGTGGCACTGTTACTTTGCGACAACATCGGCGAAGCGCGCGTTCTGGCTAATGAGCTTGATGCACTAAACCAGACGCGAAAAGAGATTGAACAGGGAATGCAGGTCGAAGCACTGACTTTGTGCGAGCAACTGGAGCGTAGCCGCGATACGCTGCCTGGCGGGCTGGCAATGTATCACCCTGAATGGCATCAGGGCGTCGTTGGTATTCTGGCTTCGCGCATCAAAGAGCGTTTTCATCGTCCGGTTATCGCCTTTGCGCCTGCGGGCGACGGTACATTGAAAGGTTCTGGGCGCTCCATTCAGGGACTGCATATGCGCGACGCGCTGGAGCGGTTAGACACGCTCTACCCTGGCATGATGCTCAAGTTTGGCGGTCATGCGATGGCGGCAGGATTGTCGCTGGAAGAGGACAAATTCGAACTCTTTCAGCAACGCTTTGGCGAACTGGTTACCGAGTGGCTGGACCCGGCATTATTACAGGGTGAAGTGGTTTCCGACGGCCCGTTAAGTGCAGCGGAGATGACCATGGAAGTTGCGCAACTGCTGCGTGATGCCGGTCCGTGGGGGCAGATGTTCCCGGAACCGCTGTTTGACGGTCATTTCCGCCTGCTGCAACAGCGGCTGGTGGGGGAGCGCCATCTGAAGGTCATGGTTGAACCGGTCGGCGGCGGCCCGCTGCTGGATGGTATTGCGTTTAACGTTGATACGGCCCTTTGGCCTGATAACGGCGTTCGTGAAGTACAACTGGCCTACAAACTGGATATCAACGAGTTTCGTGGCAACCGCAGTCTACAGATTATCATCGATAATATCTGGCCACTTTAGCGTCGTCTTCTCTATAAAAAAGAGTGTGGATTGGGTACAATCCCGCTCTTATCACCGCATTTTGACTAGCTCAATAAAAGAAATCAGACCATGTTTGAAATTAATCCGGTAAATAATCGCATTCAGGACCTCACGGAACGCTCCGACGTTCTTAGGGGGTATCTTTGACTACGACGCCAAGAAAGAGCGTCTGGAAGAAGTAAACGCCGAGCTGGAACAGCCGGATGTCTGGAACGAACCCGAACGTGCGCAGGCGCTGGGTAAAGAGCGTTCCTCCCTCGAGGCTGTTGTCGATACCCTCGACCAAATGAAACAAGGGCTGGAAGATGTTTCCGGTCTGCTGGAACTGGCTGTAGAAGCTGACGACGAAGAAACCTTTAACGAAGCCGTTGCTGAACTCGACGCCCTGGAAGAAAAACTGGCGCAGCTTGAGTTCCGCCGCATGTTCTCCGGCGAATATGACAGCGCCGATTGCTACCTTGATATCCAGGCAGGTTCCGGCGGTACGGAAGCACAGGACTGGGCAAGTATGCTTGAGCGTATGTATCTGCGCTGGGCAGAATCGCGCGGTTTCAAAACTGAAATTATCGAAGAGTCAGAAGGTGAAGTGGCGGGTATCAAATCCGTGACTATCAAGATCTCCGGCGATTACGCTTATGGTTGGCTGCGCACAGAAACCGGCGTTCACCGTCTGGTGCGTAAGAGCCCGTTTGACTCCGGCGGTCGTCGTCACACGTCGTTTAGTTCCGCGTTTGTTTACCCAGAAGTGGATGACGATATTGATATCGAAATCAACCCAGCGGATCTGCGCATTGATGTATATCGCGCGTCCGGTGCAGGCGGTCAGCACGTTAACCGTACCGAATCTGCGGTGCGTATTACTCACATCCCGACCGGGATTGTGACCCAGTGCCAGAACGACCGTTCCCAGCACAAGAACAAAGACCAGGCCATGAAGCAGATGAAAGCGAAGCTTTATGAGCTGGAGATGCAGAAGAAGAATGCTGAGAAACAGGCGATGGAAGACAATAAATCTGACATCGGCTGGGGCAGCCAGATTCGTTCTTATGTCCTTGATGACTCCCGCATTAAAGATCTGCGTACCGGGGTTGAAACCCGCAACACGCAGGCAGTGCTGGATGGCAGCCTGGATCAATTTATCGAAGCAAGTTTGAAAGCTGGGTTATAAGGAACCAACATGTCTGAACAACACGTACAAGGCACTGACGCGGTAACCGATCTTAACAATGAACTGAAAACACGTCGCGAAAAGCTGGCGAACCTGCGCGAGCAGGGGATTGCCTTTCCGAATGATTTCCGTCGCGACCATACTTCTGACCAACTGCATACAGACTTCGACGGTAAAGAGAACGAAGAGCTGGAAGAGTTGAACATCGAAGTCGCTGTAGCTGGTCGCATGATGACTCGCCGAATTATGGGTAAAGCCTCTTTCGTTACCCTGCAGGACGTCGGTGGTCGCATTCAGCTGTATGTAGCTCGTGATGATCTGCCGGAAGGCATTTATAACGATCAATTTAAGAAATGGGATCTTGGCGATATTATCGGCGCAAAAGGTAAGCTGTTTAAAACCAAAACCGGCGAACTGTCGATCCACTGCACCGAGCTGCGTCTGCTGACCAAAGCACTGCGCCCGCTGCCGGATAAATTCCACGGCTTGCAAGATCAGGAAGCGCGTTATCGTCAGCGTTATCTGGATCTCATCTCTAACGATGATTCCCGCAACACCTTTAAAGTGCGTTCACAGATCCTCTCTGGCATTCGCCAGTTCATGGTGAATCGCGGCTTTATGGAAGTTGAAACCCCGATGATGCAGGTTATCCCAGGCGGTGCGGCTGCGCGTCCGTTTATCACCCATCATAACGCGCTGGATCTCGACATGTACCTGCGTATTGCGCCGGAACTGTACCTCAAGCGTCTGGTGGTTGGCGGCTTTGAACGAGTGTTCGAAATCAACCGTAACTTCCGTAACGAAGGTATCTCCGTACGCCATAACCCAGAGTTCACCATGATGGAACTCTATATGGCTTACGCGGATTACAAAGATCTGATCGAACTGACCGAATCGCTGTTCCGCACTCTGGCGCAGGATATTCTCGGTAAGACCGAAGTAACCTACGGTGATGTGGTACTGGACTTCGGTAAGCCGTTCGAAAAACTGACCATGCGTGAAGCGATTAAGAAATATCGTCCGGAAACCGACATGGCAGATCTGGATAACTTCGACTCTGCGAAAGCGATTGCTGAATCTCTCGGCATTCACGTTGAGAAGAGCTGGGGGCTGGGTCGTATTGTGACCGAGATCTTTGACGAAGTGGCAGAAGCGAATCTGATTCAGCCGACCTTCATTACTGAATACCCGGCTGAAGTTTCTCCGCTGGCGCGTCGTAACGACGTCAACCCGGAAATCACCGATCGCTTTGAATTCTTTATTGGCGGTCGTGAGATTGGTAACGGCTTTAGCGAATTGAACGATGCAGAAGATCAGGCGCAGCGTTTCCTGGATCAGGTTGCGGCGAAAGACGCAGGCGACGATGAAGCAATGTTCTACGATGAAGATTACGTTACTGCGCTGGAACATGGTCTGCCGCCGACAGCTGGTCTGGGAATTGGTATCGACCGTATGGTTATGCTTTTCACCAACAGCCATACTATCCGCGACGTTATTCTGTTCCCGGCGATGCGTCCGGTAAAATAAGTATTATGCGTAAGCACATAACCCCGGCAAACGTCGGGGTTTTTTATTTAAGCTGTGTAAATGCAGACAATTGTTTTCTGACTTCGCTATTGGCTGCCTGCATCACCATCCACGGGCTGAATGCCCACGGCGTGGCATCAATACCGCGTAATACATCTGCTAAATCACACCATTGATAATCCATCACTTCATCATTGTTGGGCTGTAACTCGCTGATTACGCGAGCGGCAAATACCGGGCACACTTCATTTTCGACAATGCCACTCGGATCGGTGGCGCGGTAGTGAAAGTCAGGATAAAACGGTTCTGGTGATGTTATTTCCACACCCAGTTCAAAGCGGCAACGGCGGATCACCGCGTCTTCGTTGCTTTCTCCCAGTTGTGGATGCCCACAAACCGAGTTTGTCCACACACCCGGCCATGCTTTTTTGCTCAGCGCGCGGCGGGTAACTAATAATTGCCCTTTGGCATTAAACAGCCAACTGGAGAACGCGAGATGTAAGGGGGTATTTGCCGTGTGTGCAGCATATTTTTCCAGTGTACCCGAAGGGACTCCCTGTGCATTCAGTAAAATGACGTGTTCCGTTTGCATAATTTCTCACATGTAATTCTAATCACTCGTCATTATAGATAACAGAAGTGTTAAATGATTAACCAAGTGAGCGTTTATCGACAACCGCCCGTTTTGAGCGGATGCCGACAGAGAAAGACCATTTAAAAAAGCAACATCATATATTTGAAGCGGCTTTCAATAGCCATTGCAACGCAGTCAGAAATGACAGGAATGGAGATCATTAAGAGTAATAACAGACTGAATATAGCGCGCATTAAAAGATTCATATTATTCTCCATGCTCATTTTTCTTCAGCTTACGCATCAGAAGCCACATACGTACTGTCCTGACTTTTAGATCTTTATCAGAGACGGATTCCTTCACCAGGTCAGCATGATGCTGATAGCCATTAAAGAAGACGTTCAGCACAACGGCGCTAAGGGTTGCGAGCATAATGCCGCTATGCAGCAACGGTTGCAGTACGGCCGGTAATTTAGAAAAAAAATCGTGAGAAAGCGTCGGAGTCATGCCAACGCCGAGACTGATTGCCACAATATAGAGGTTGTAACGGTTGGTGGTGTAGTTACAGCGCGACAGAATCCGAATCCCTGTTGCCAGCACCATGCCGAACATCACCAGCCCCGCACCGCCCAGCACAAATTGCGGAATGGAAGCCACCAGCACCGCCATTTTGGGCACCATGCCGAACAGAATTAAAATAATCCCCGAAGAAATACACACCCAGCGGCTATGAACGCGCGTCACGCTGACCAGACCGACGTTTTGTGAAAAAGATGTATGCGGAAAACTGTTAAACGTTCCGCCGATCATGGTTCCTACGCCATCCACGCGCAGCCCGCGAATAATGTCGTGCGAAGAGAGCTTACGACCGACTATTTCACCCAGTGCCAGGAACATCCCCATCGACTCAATAAATACGATGATGAGAACTGCGGTCATGGTCAAAATAGAAACGGGGTCGAAAATCGGCATACCAAACGACATCGGCGTAACAATCGCAAACCACGAAGCATCATGTAGCCCGGATAAATTGACTTCATTCATCATCCACGAAAGTAAAAAGCCAAATACAATCCCCAGTAATACGGCAACATTGGACATAAAGCCTTTTGCATAGCGAGTAATAAGCAAGATGAAAATTAAGACTGCGAAGGAGATTCCTAAATAAACGGGATTACCATATTGCGGATTTCCTTTACCTCCCGCAGCCCAATCAATGCCCACCTGAATAATACTCAGCCCGATAGAGGTAATAACCACACCGGTAACCAGCGGTGGGAACAAAGGCATTAAGCGACCAATAAGCGGCGCTAATAATGTAGTGATAAATCCGGCTGCGATGGTTGCGCCAAAAATCCCCAGCAGCCCGATATCCGGGTTCATCCCGATAGCTATCATTGGCGTTACAGCTGCAAAGGTCACTGACATAATAACGGGCAGGCGAATCCCCATAAAACGACCGATGCCAATGCATTGCAAAAGTGTGACGATACCGCAGCAAAAGAGGTCGGAGCTAATAAGCATCGCTATCGCCTCTTTAGTAAGGCCGAGTCTGTCACCAATCATCAGTGGTACAGCGACTGCGCCTGCATACATCACAAGTACGTGTTGCAGACCGAGTATGATCAACTTTCCTGGTGATAATATGCGGTCAACCTCATCGGTGGGGCGGTCTTGCCCTGAAGATGAGGGAAGTTGGGAATCTATGGCGCTCATCAGTCATTCTCCTTTCGCTCGCCAGAGTGAAATGCAACCGTTTACGTTAATAAAACTGTTTAATGACATGCTCGTGGGATGCCAGTTTTAACGAGGAAGGAAAGTTATAGAATGGAAATGCGGAGGCAATCACATAATCCTGGTTAAACCGAGAAAATGAGAAAAGAATCAGACAATGGAATTATCTTTAATTTTCTCATATTGATATGTCTTTAATCATTCTGGCATGTCGCACTCTCGCATTTAATGCTTTTGAGTTGGATTACTCTGTTTTCAGCGATGGAGTTTAATTAATGAAAGCGGCACAGATTGAGGGGTAATAATTTGACCTCAGTCGCAAAATATCATTAAAGCGGACACGTTTTATAATATATGCCCGTTTATTGCATCGCGACATTTGAGAAGACATAACTCATCAAATGAAAGGGATGCAAATGAATAAGTTTATCGCTGCTGAAGCTGCGGAATGTATAGGCTGTCATGCCTGTGAAATTGCCTGTGCGGCGGCACACAATCAAGAAAACTGGCCGCAGAGCCACAGTGACTTTACACCCCGTATTCACATTGTTGGAAAAGGCCTGCACGCGAATCCGGTGGCCTGTCATCATTGCAACAATGCCCCCTGCGTTACGGTTTGCCCGGTAAATGCTCTGACTTTCCAGCCTGATAGCGTACAACTGGACGAGCAAAAGTGTATTGGTTGTAAAAGATGCGCAATCGCTTGCCCCTTTGGCGTAATCGAGATGGTCGGTTCTATTGCGCAGAAATGTGACCTTTGTAACCAGCGCAGTTCCGGCGCGCAAGCCTGTATTGAGGTCTGCCCAACGCAGGCGTTAAGGCTGATGGATGATAAAGGATTACAGCAGATAAAAATGACCCGCCAGCGCAAAACGGTAGAAGGAAAGGCGTCATCAGATGCTCAGCCATCTCGCCGTGCAGCGTTGCTCCCCGTTAACCCGCGCAAAGGCGCAGAGAAAATTACAGCGAGCGAGCGGAAGACTCACTTTGGCGAAATCTATTGCGGACTGGATCCGCAACAAGCGACTTATGAGAGTGACCGCTGTGTTTATTGTGCCGAAAAAGCCAACTGTAACTGGCATTGTCCGTTGCATAACGCCATTCCGGATTACATCCATCTGGTACAGGAAGGGAAGATTATTGAAGCGGCAGAACTCTGCCACCAGACCAGCTCCTTACCAGAAATCTGCGGCAGGGTATGTCCGCAGGACCGGCTTTGTGAGGGTGCATGTACTTTGAAAGATCACTCTGGCGCAGTCTCTATCGGTAATCTGGAACGCTACATCACCGATACCGCGCTGGCGATGGGCTGGCGTCCCGATGTTAGCCAGGTCGTTCCGCGTATGGAAAGAGTGGCGGTGATTGGTGCCGGGCCAGCAGGACTGGGGTGTGCCGATATCCTGGCACGCGCCGGCGTTCATGTTGATGTTTTTGATCGCCATCCAGAAATTGGCGGCATGTTGACCTTTGGTATTCCTCCTTTCAAGCTCGATAAAGCGGTGTTAAGCCAGCGGCGGGAGATATTCACCGCGATGGGGATCGACTTTCATCTCAACTGTGAAATTGGTCGTGATATCTCTTTCAACGACTTAACGACAGAATATGACGCTGTTTTTCTTGGCGTGGGGACTTACGGGATGATGCGTGCGGATCTGCCGCATGAAGATGCGCCCGGTGTGATTCAGGCGCTACCGTTTCTGACCGCGCATACTCGCCAGTTGATGGGGCTGCCAGAGTCTGCAGAGTATCCGCTGACGGATGTAGAAGGTAAGCGAGTTGTCGTATTGGGGGGTGGCGATACAACAATGGATTGCCTGCGCACATCCATTCGCCTGAAGGCCGCCAGTGTGACCTGTGCTTATCGGCGTGATGAAGTCAGTATGCCCGGCTCGCGAAAAGAGGTGATTAATGCGCGTGAGGAAGGCGTTGAGTTTCAGTTCAATGTTCAGCCGCAATATATCGCTCTTGATAATAACGGGCGTTTAAAGGCGGTGGGCTTGATTCGTACCGCAATGGGTGAGCCGGGACCTGATGGTCGCCGTCGTCCACGTCCGGTGGCGGGATCTGAGTTTGAACTGCCCGCCGATGTGCTGATTATGGCCTTTGGTTTCCAGGCACATGCCATGCCGTGGTTGCAGGGTAGCGGCATTAAACTTGATAAATGGGGGCTGATAAAAACCGGCGATGTAGGGCATTTATCCACCCAGACGCATCTGAAAAAGGTTTTTGCCGGTGGTGATGCCGTTCATGGCGCGGATCTGGTCGTCACTGCAATGGCCGCAGGAAGACAGGCAGCACACGATATGTTAGCCATGTTTAATACGAAGGCGTCGCGATGAAATCGTTAATTATCGTTAATCCAGCTGACTGTATTGGCTGCCGTACTTGCGAAGTGGCTTGCGTGGTCGCCCATCCGTTAGAACAGGAGTTGAATGCGAGTTTCTTTCTCCCACGTTTAAAAGTGCAGCGTCTGAACAACATTAGTGCGCCGGTGATGTGCCATCAGTGCGAAAACGCCCCTTGTGTTGGCGCTTGCCCCGTGCAGGCGCTGACGATGGGCGAACAGGTGGTACAGGCAAATTCTGCCCGCTGTATTGGCTGTCAGAGTTGTGTCAGTGCGTGCCCGTTTGGGATGATCACTGTCCAGTCCTTACCGGGTCATACCCGGCAACAAATCGTGAAATGTGATCTCTGCGAACTGCGGCAAGAGGGACCTGCGTGTGTAGAGTCCTGTCCGACGCAGGCGTTGCAGTTGATGACTGAGAGAGAACTCAGGCAAGTCCGCCAGCAGCGTATTGCTGCCAGCGGCGAGAATCTTCGCTGATAAAAATCTCCGCGCTGAAAGGCGCGGAGAGTCTATTAGATTGCCCAGCCACCGGCGTAAAATGCGACCAGTGCGGCAGTAATGATAACCGTACCAATATTCAGTTTTTGCCATTCGCGAGCAAAGACTCGGCCTACAACCAGCGTCACAAAGCCCAGCATAATACCGGTGACGATATTGCAGGTCAGGACGATGAACACGGCACACACCAGTCCGGCCATTGCATCAATAAAGTCGTTGAAATCCAGCTTCGAAACGTTGCTTAACATCAGTAGACCAACGTACATCAGTGCAGGGGCAGTGGCATAACCTGGGATCAGAAACGACAGCGGAGATAAAAACAGAATCAACAGGAACAACGCACCAACCACGGTAGCGGTCAAACCGGTTTTGCCCCCGGCGGCGGTTCCTGCCGCTGATTCGATATAAACTGCCGCAGGTGCTGCACCCACTAAACCGGAGAATATTGAGCTAACCGAGTCACTGGTCAGGGCTTTGCCGCCGTTGATTATCTGGTTGTCTTTATCCAGCAGATTCGCCTGACCGGCGACGGCACGGATGGTGCCGGTGGCGTCGAACACTGCGGTCATCACTAATGCCAGTACACTCGGAAGTACGGTTGGTTGAAGTGCGCCCATAATATCCAGGCTGAAAATCAGAGATTTTCCATCTTCGCCAGTCAGACTCGGCATTGCCACCAAACCGTGGTATTTCACCGCAGGATCAAAAATTAAGCCGATGATCGAGATGGCGATAATGACCAACAAGATCCCACCAGGTACGCGGCACTTCTCCAGGCCGAAAATCACCGCTAATCCCAGCAAGCTCATCAGCACCGGGAAAGAGGTAAATGCACCAAGCGCAACTGGTAAGCCTTCAATCGGGTTTTTGATGACCATCCCTACGCCGTTAGCGGCAATCAGTAGCAGGAACAGACCAATACCGATACCTGTACCGTGCGCAATACCCATTGGTAAATTGCGTAAGATCCAGGTTCGCACGCCAGTTACGGAGATAGCGGTAAATATCAGACCCATCAGAAAGACCGCCCCTAGTGCTACCGGAACGCTAATTTGTTGCCCAAGTACCAGGCTGAATGCGGTAAATGCTGTTAAGGAAATGGCGCAACCAATCGCCATTGGCAGGTTAGCCCATAACCCCATTAGCAGAGAGCCGAAGCCTGCGACCAGACAGGTGGCAACGAAGACCGCTGCGGGAGGAAAACCTGCTTTACCCAGCATTCCCGGCACTACGATAACGGAGTAAACCATAGCGAGGAATGTGGTCAGACCCGCCAGTACCTCCTGGCGAACGCTGCTGCCACGAGCGGTAATTTTAAAATAATTATCCAGCGCGCCCTGTGGCTTTGGCGCGTCCGGTGTTTGTAGGATGTCTCCAGACATAATGATGTCCTCACGAGGTTTATTATTAGTTACGTTCGTACACCAGACGACCATCAACGTAGGTGCGGTAGATAGAACGGTCATCGCCCAACGTCATCATCACGAACAATTTGTCGACTAAAGAAACAGAGTTGTCATAGCGCAGTTGCTGCAGCGGCGTGGCGGTGGGCTCCATCACCACGAAATCAGCCTCTTTGCCTGGTATAAAGTTGCCGATCAGATCGTCAAGTCCCAGAGATTTCGCGCCGCCGAGCGTGGCAAGGTAAAACGCCTCATACGCTGAGAGACGATAGCCCTGTAACTGCAATACTTTGTAGGCTTCGTTCAGTGTTTGCAGCATGTTGAAGGTGGTTCCTGCGCCAATGTCAGTCCCCATGCCAACTTTGACTTTCTTATTCCATGCTTTTTTCAAGTTGAATAAGCCGCTGCCGAGATAAAGGTTGGAGGTTGGACAAAACGCGATGCTGGATTTAGTTTCGCTGAGACGATCCCACTCTTTTTCTTCCAGATGGACGCAGTGAGCAAAGACGCAGTTTTTACCTGTCAGGCCATACTGGTGATAAACATCCAGATAGCCATCATGTTCAGGATAAAGCTCTTTCACCCAGGCAATTTCATCTTTGTTTTCACACAGATGGGTATGTATCCACGTATCGGGAAACTCTTCTTTCAGGCGTTGCGCCATTGCCATCTGTTCGGGAGATGAAGTCGGTGCGAAGCGCGGCGTAATGGCGTATAACAGACGTCCATTTTTGTGCCAGCGTTTGATCAGTTCTTTGCTTTGGTGATAGCTGCTTTCTGCGGTATCGAGCAGATAATCCGGCGCATTGCGATCCATCATCACCTTGCCGGCAATCATGCGCATATTGATATGACTGGCGGCTTCAAACAGCGCATCAACGGATTGCGGATGAACAGTCCCAAACACTAGCGCCGTGGTTGTGCCGTTGCGCAATAACTGTTTGATGAAAAATGCCGACATTTCGCGGGCATATTCTAAATCCTCATAACGACGCTCTGTGGGGAAGGTGTGTTTATTCAGCCATTCCAGCAACTGCTCGCCATAGGCACCGACCATTTCACTTTGCGGATAATGGATATGTGTATCGACAAAGCCCGGAACTATCAGTTTGCCGCGATAGTCGCGAACGCGAATGGTGTCAGGAATTTGATGCTTTCCGTCCTCCCATTTGCCAAACCACTCCACTTTCCCTTGTTTAATGAGTAGTAAACCATCCTCAATAAACCGCAGCGCAGAGGCGATCTCTTCCGGGTTATCGACTGTACGGGTGACATCAATAAAACTGCCTCGTACTGCTTTTAACGTGTGTTCTCCTGACATCATTGACTCCTTTACTTTTAATCCATCTCTTCCGCTGAGGTAATACCAGGCAGAACGTTTTCCTGTCGGTAGCCACCAGGGAGAATAATATTTAATAAAATCGCAGTTAACCCGCCTGCACAAATAGGGTTTTCAACTAATACATAAATAGAGGCAGGCAATATTTTAAAAATTTCGGGATCGTAGGAAACACCAAGACCTAAACCTAATGAGGTGGCGACGATAAGTGTTTCACGGCGTTTTAAGCCATTGGTGATAATGATGCGGATACCGGCAATGGCAATCATGGAAAACATTAACGTCATTGCGCCCCCCAGAACTGCTGAGGGGATAGTGGTGAAGAAACCGCCGATCATCGGAAATAACCCGAGGATAACCAACATAACCGCGATGGTTCGCCCGACATAACGTGAAGCGACGCCAGTCATCTGAATAACACCGTTATTTTGCGCAAACGTGGTTAGCGGTAATGAACCGACAGCGGAGGCGATAACAGAGACCAGGCCATCTGCCAGCACGCCACCTTTCAGTCGGGACTGATATTCATCACCCTGAATAGGATGGCGGGAAACCATTGCCGTGGCGGTGATATCGCCTACTGCCTCCAGTACGCTAAGCAGATAAATAGTGCCAACCACCAGGAACTGATGAAAGCTGAAACTAAACCCGTATTTGAACGGATGTGGGATAGTGATTAACGGCAGGTTGCGCATACTGCTGAAATCCACCATGCCAAGACATAACGACGCGATATAGCCGACGCAAAGCCCGATGGCGATCCCGCCCATGCGTAGCAACGGACTACGGCAGCAGTTAAAGCCGATCACCACAATCAAAACCAATAAACCAACGCCGAGATGTTCGTAATCGCCGAACGTACCGCTGCTTTTGGCTGCAAATCCACCGCCAAAATCGATAATGCCGACTTTAATCAGGCTTAAGCCGATCATCAGCACCACAATGCCGCTGACGGTGGGGGTGATAACCCGACGTAGATAAGGCAGGATAAAAGAAGAACCGACAACCAGAAATGCGCCAACGAAGGAAACGCCAAGCAGCGACGACATGATTAATTCTTCGTGGAAACCGTCGCTTTTCATGCTGCTGCCCAGCGCAATCATGACGGTAACAAATGAAAAATTGACTGACTGAATGGAGAGTAAACCGGAACCCACGATGCCATAACGGTTTACCTGTAACCATGTTCCAATGCCGGAGGCGATCATCGCCATTGAAACCAGATAGGCGGTCGTTTCTGCGGAAAGTTGTAAGGCCGCACCCACAATTAATGCGGGAGTCACCATCGGAACGAAAATTGCCAACAGATGGGTAATTGCGCCAACAATAGCCTGATGAAAGGGAGGGCGATCCTCCAGTTCAAATATAAGGTCGGAACCTGCATGGTTTATATCAGACATCCCTTCACTCCTTTTAAAGTAAATTTGATCATCTGAATCAGTAAAATAAATACCCACGAATTTGGGGCGCAGGACGCCTTGAGAACGGCTTATCTCATTTTCGCAGTTACTATTTAGTCATCGTTCAAACAGAGAAACAGGCCGCCGAAGCGGTAACAGATTGTTGATAAATCGCGCTTTGTTCATGCCGGATGCGGCGTGAACGCCTTATACCGCCTACAAAATCATGCTAACTCAATATATTGCAGTCGACATGTAGGCCTGATAAGCGCAGCGCATCAGGCAATTTCGCGTTTGTCAGCAATCCAGGCCGCCGAAGCGGCCATTTATTATTTATATTTTTTCCAGCGCGGTGAGTATTTTCTCCGGAGTGAAATGCCATTCGCGTAACCAGATGCCGCAGGCATCGTGAATTGCGGTAGCTATTGCTGGTGCTGCGCCATTTACGCCAATTTCCGAGATGGATTTCGCCCCGAACGGGCCGACTTTATCGTCGCTCGGCACCAGTACGGCACGGAAATCACGTGGGATGTCACCAATTTTCGGTGCGCCGTAACTGCGTAAATCGCGGGTTAACGGGTGACCTTCGGTGTCATAAATGATTTCTTCGCTCATACTGTGTCCGATAGCACGCAGGGTAGCGCCGTAGATTTGTCCCAACGCTAACTCCGGATTGACCGGCGTACCGCAATCCAGCAGGGCGTAGAATTTGTCCAGGCGGATTTCACCGGTACGCGTGTTAACGGCAACTTCGGCAAAGTTTGCGCCATACGGGAAGGCGAAATCAGGCGTGATGTAACTGGCTGTTCCCACCAGTGAACCAAAGCCAGTACCGGTTTCGCCTTTATGGGCAATATCCCCGAAACTCACTTCGCCTTTCTTACCGCGCACGACGCCCGGCGTTGCCAGTTGAACATCTTCCAGTGGCTCACCCAACATTTGTGCACCGTGGAACAGGATTTTCTCCCGCAGATTTTCCGCTGCCATACGTGCCGCGTTGCCTGAGAAGCAAGTACCGGACGAGGCATACGCGCCTTTATCAAACAGCGCATGGTCGGTGTCACCGGAGATAACATGCACGTCCTGCGGCGGGCAATGCAGCACTTCTGCCGCCAGTTTGGTCACCACAGTATCCAGACCAGTACCAATATCAGCGCCACCAGAATGGACAATAAAGGTGCCATCAGATTCCAGTTTGATCATGCAGTTAGCCTGATCGATATCCGGGATCCCTGATTTCTGCATGATAATGGCAACGCCACGACCGATGCGCCAGTCACCATTTTGCGGTTTCGGTGAAGACCATTGAATCATCTCGCGACCCTGACGCAGGATCTCTTCCAGCGCGCAGCTGGCGGCAGATGGAACGGATGTCGGTGCTTTACCTTCACCGATTGCACCGAGGATTTTCAGCTCTTGTCCTTCGTGTACCCGGTTTCGTTCGATAATTTCCAGTTGGTCGATCTGCAACTGTTCAGCCAGTTCCGCTAATGCCATGGTGATCGCGAAGTTACCTTTCGGTGCGCCATAACCCTGATAAGCACCATTTGGACAAATGTTGCTGTAGTAGGTGGTGACCTGGAAATCGACGTTATCGCACGGATATAACGGCAGCGACAGCGCCGGTCCGTTACAGGGTACGGTGAGTGAATGGTTGCCGTAAGGCCCCGTGTTAGCACGGAAATCCATCTTCACTGCCGTCAGGCGACCATCTTTTTTCGCCCCCAGTTTGACAGTGACTTTCGCGACGTGACGAGAGGTGTTGGCAATAAACTCTTCTTCACGGGTGTAGCGAAACAGCACCGGGCGCCCGGTCACGCAGGTTGCCCAGGCGCACACTTCTTCCAGCAGAATGTCTTGTTTAGAGCCGAAACCGCCACCTACGCGTTCTTTAATGACATGAACTTTATGCTGTTTCATACCTACAAGGCGCGCAACCTGGCGGCGTAAGTGCCACGGTACTTGAGTGGAGGCGTGAATAACCAGCCGATCGCCATCCATGCGGGTAAAGCAGATATGTGTTTCAGTCGGGCATTGCTGCGCCTGAGTTGAGTTATAGGTTCGCTCAATGATCACATCGGCATCGGCGAAGCCTTTATCCATATCGCCAATATGACCATGAATACTGGCGGCGATATTTTTGCGTGGGCGAGAACCGATAGGGAAGTTAATGATCATATGCTCGCCGCGCTGGGCTGCATGACTGTTGTCATCTTCCAGAGTATCTGGCGCACCAGCGACATACACCACCGGTTCATCGTGCACGACAGGTGCATCTTCCGCCATTGCTTCGTCGATCGACATTACCGGTTTAAGCACTTCATATTCAACATCAATGAGCTTTAGTGCTTCGAGCGCAATTTCTTCACTTTCAGCAACGACCGCAGCAACGCGATCGCCGACGTGACGCATTTTCTTGCCGAACATGCGGCGGTCAAGTGGTGACGGTTCCGGCGCGCTCTGACCACCAGGGGTGTAATAGATGTCCGGGCAATTCAGGTGAGTAATAACGTGAACAACGCCTGGTAATGCTTCGGCTTTGCTGACATCCAGATGGGTAATCAGTGCGTGAGCGTGTGGGCTACGTAACATTTTAATGACGCAGGCGTCAGCCGTTACGCGGTCTTCAACATAGCAGGGTTTCGCCTGCACCATTTTCGCGGCATCAGTTTTAGGATAGTGCTTACCAATGACTTCAAGGTCGTCGCGGAAAGTCGGGGCGATATCAATTGTGGCCTGCGGGTTATTTTTACGCGCAACCGCCAGTTCAATAACCTGGTAGTATTGCTGCCAGCCAGCATCGCGGCTGAACAGACCAGAAAGCGCGTCGTCGATCTCTTCGCGGGTAGGTGCAGCGATGCGATCGAGAAGATCGGTAATAATCAGAGCCGCAGCCGGATCGTTATAACCGGACTGCACCACGCCGACATCAACCATTGCCTGCTGAACCAGACTTAACTCGTTCCATTTGCCCAGCGATTCTGCGGTACGAATGTCTGCTTTTTCTAACTGTGCGGCAATAAGCAGGGATGCGTTGACGATATTACCGTTAAAGATAATTGCGTCAGAACCGGCAAAACCGAAACCATCATCACTGTTGCGTACAGAGTGCATTCCCATGTTAAACAACAGCTTTTGCACGTTTTCGCCAGGATTAACGGTTAGCGCCTGGGGCGCGCCATTTAAAGTAAAGTGGATAATCATACGGCTTCCTCCCCAGCCTGTTGGCAGTCGGCATACAGGTCGGCTACCAGAACTCCCGTGATATAGCGTTTATAGGCCACGCTGCCCCGCAAATCTTCCTGCGGGAAAATGGCGTTGGCGACGGTCTGCTCCAGTGCATTACCTTCCAGATTTTGTTTTTCGACATCGTGCAAACGCAGTGCTTTACTGGCGACGCCATCCAGCGCAATTCGCATACCGTCGTGGTCGGTTAACGCAACGGCTGCCGTCACCACCGTTAACCCAGCCTGGGAACGGCTAATTTTGCGAGTCGCGCAGGTGCGATACGGATCTTTAATGATGATTTCCGTCAACAGACGATCGCATGGGCAGGACAGGTAGTCCTCAATTGACAGCGTTTCACCGTTGCCAAAAACCAGTTCAGCATCCAGTGCCAGCAAGACGGGAAGCAACACCGACTCTTCCTGCCGGGCGGCGATTTCGCCACCAATGGTCGACTGATTACGAACATGGCGAGAGTAGACAAAGCCGAGGGCTTCACGCAAAGCTGCAGGAATAAATCGCGCATCACGCAGTGGCTGCAAGCGAGACATTGCGCCAATACGCAGTGCGCCGTTATCCCAGTCAACCCAGTCTAGCTCCAGATCCTGCAAGGAAATGGCAATCTTTTTATCTGTACGGGTTGGTGTGGCGTTGAGTTTGCTGCCCCCGGCAAACCAAACTGCTTCATCCTGGTAGCGGCGCTTCAGTTCCAGCGCCTGTTCGACAGAGTCGGGTCTGAAAAATTGTTCAATCATCTTCTTTCCTTATTTAACCCTCTTCCCTGAAGGAAGAGGGTATCTGTCATTTATGCCAGCGCATCCATCCGACGCCACATACCGGCGGCGGCTTTTCTGGCTTGCGCATAAATGGAATCGCAATCGAAGTTAAACTGACGGTCTTCATAGACCATCACTCCGTTGACCATCACGCTGTGAACGCTGCCTGAACCCATGCCGAAAGCGATATGACCTGCGATATTGTCCGCCAGCAACGGCGTTGGCGAGTTGTAATCGCAAATGGTTAAATCGGCTTTATAACCGGCTTCCAGCAGGCCGAATTTCGCACCAAAGTTACGACTCATTAGTTCGTTGCCGTTAGTCAGGGCTTTGGCAAAACTGTCAGGCCACAGCGGACCACCAGCGTCACGATGTTTAAAGAAGGCGAATTTCATCTCTTCAAACATGTCTGAACCGATACCGTCGGTTCCCAGTGCCAGATTGCGGATATCGCTAAGATGATGGTTGTAACCAACATGGTTATTCATGTTGGAGCGGGCGTTATGTACCAGGAACGCGTCATGCTGATTAAGCAGGGCGATATCCTCTTTCGACAGATACAGGCCGTGGGCGACCAGCGTTTTGCTATCGATAAGATCGAATTGCGCCAGCCGTACCAGCAGATCTTTGCCGTACCAGTGGTGACTGTGAGAAACGTCGTAAAGGTCTTCAGCAGCGTGAATGTGTAAACCACGCCCGGTGGCTTTTACGGCTTCGCGCAGCATTTCCAGACCGGCATCCGGCACAGTAAACGGCGCGTGAGCGCCAATATGCGCTTCGACCAGATATGGCTCGGTAGCCGCTTTCTTCGCGTCGTCAATCTGACGGGCGAAACGGATATTTTCTTCTACCCCTTCCTGTAACTCTGTGATGCCGTTGTTACGGTCAGTGGTTTCAAAACAGGTCATCGCACGCAGGCCAACTTTTAAAAATGCGTTGCGCAGCGTCGAGAGCGACCCGCCGATATAAGCCGGGGAAGCATGGTGATCGATAACCGACGTGCATCCGCTCTTGATTGCTTCGAGTGAACAAATCAGCCCGCTGTAATAGAGCGACTCTTCATCAAGGGCACGATCGAGCCGCCACCAGAGATTTTTCAGCGTTGAGATGAAATCCGGGCAGGGGGCGATGTTCGCCATAATTCCGCGCGAAAGTCCCGAGTAAAAATGGTTGTGCGAGCAGACAATCCCAGGCATCACAATCCGGCCATGCATCTCTTTGTAGCTGGCGTCAGGATAACGCTGCGTCAGAGCATCGCCGATCGCGACAATCACATCATTTTCGATAGCGATATCGACGCCTTCCTGCACTTTTGCCGGGTGTAACTGCACTGCGGTGACATTCTTCAGAATCAACATGATTACACCTCCACGCGGCCCAGCAGATAATGATGATGCTGGTGGACATGGCTGATAATGCGGCACATATCGTTCAGCTCTGGCGGTACGTTGTCGAACTGACCTTCGCTATTGATGTTCAACACCCAACTCTGGTTATTCAGACGGACACGTACACGCTCATCTTCCACCAGGAAGCCTGGATTGCTGCTGTTATCAAAGTCTTGCGACAGACTAAAGACGGTGATTTTGTCTTTGTACGGTTTACCGTTCCACGGGCAGAACTGGGCGCAGTTGCCGCATTCGTTGCAGTAAGCGTCAAGGTGCAGCGTCTGGAAACGGTTCTGGAAGCCAGGAACCGCAATTGAGACGTTGGCGCGGTTCGGGCAGACATCTACACACTTGCTGCAAACGTAGTTACATTCAAGGCAGCGAGCGGCTTCCTGGGCGACAAACGCGTCGCGATCGTCGCTGTTCACCAGGGTGACAGAGATATCACCTTTACGTTGGTAGATTTCCGCCGGGTTGACGTTGTTCCAGTGTTTATCGTTCTGGTGGGAGCGAATATTTTCCCGACTAAGGATGGCATCGGTAGCCCGACGAGCGGTGCCAACTGCGGCAACGATAGAGGACGGTCCGCGCTGTACGTCACCGATCATAAAGACGTCAGTCAGGCGGGTCTCACCGTTATGGTCGACATCAGGCCAGCCGTTTTTGTCCAGCGGCACTCCCATCGCATTCAGGGCTTCAGTATCCTGCTGTTCGCCAATGGCGGTGATCAGGCTGTCTACGTGCAGCGTTACCGTTTCGCTGGTTTCAACCGGACGGCGGCGACCTTTCTCATCAGGTTCGCCAAGCGACATGACGCGCAACGTTAAGGTTCCATCCGCATCAAAACGTTCTGGGTTATTGAGGAAACGGAACTCTACGCCATCGTGTAGTGCTTCTTCATACTCTTCGCGCCATGCTGGCATCTCTTGCAGTGAACGACGGTAAACGACAGTCGCTTTTTCAACGCCCGGCACGCGTAATGCCGCGCGGGCACAGTCCATTGCGGTGTTACCCGCACCGACAATCACCACATGTTTGCCCAGCTTGAGCGCCGTTCCTTTGTTGTACTCACGCAGGAAGGGGAGGGATTTCCAGACATTCTGGTTGTCGCCAGCCAGTTTCACACCGCTGTTTTTATCGGTGCCGGTGGCAATCAGAACATAGTGGAAACCCTGATTTTTTAACTGTTCGACGGTCAGATCCGGTGAGCAGTCATACTCAAATTTCACGCCGTGATCGGCAACAAAATCGATATCGTGCTGAATTAACTCAGCAGGAATACGGAATTGGGGAATGATATTTTTCACCACGCCGCCGGCGTTAGCTTCGCGTTCAAACAGTGTGACGGGATGACCCGCTCTGGCAAGGAAGTAACCTGCAGCCAGACCCGCAGGACCCGCGCCAATGACGGCAACCGGATGGCGAGAACCAGAACCCGCTGGTTTGTGCCAGCGTTGTTTGTATTCATCCCAGCCTTTTTCCAGGGCGACTTTTTTCAGTTCGCGGATATTCAGCGCACTATCGTAATCCAGGCGTGTACAGTTGTACTGGCACTGGTGATCGCAAATGTGACCAGTAATGGCGGGCAGGGCATTACGTTGGTAGATGAGTTCCAGCGCGTCGGCATAACGATGTTCGCCCAATAGTCGAATGTATTCCGGAATATCCTGTTTGATGGCGCAGGCAGTGACACAGGGGGCAACGTAGCAGTCGGTCAGCGGCAGGTCTTCTGCCACTTCTATACGCTCTTCTGGCTTCCAGTGTTTCTGGGTGTATTCCATGGTTAGCGCATCTGCGGCCAGCTTGCTCAGTCGTTCCACGTCAACGTGGTCAAGTCCCCAGGCGTCGGAGCCTTCCAGCTCGCGCATACAGGCACTTAAACGCAGATAGCCGCCTGGTTTCAGCAAGTCGGTTGCCATGGTGATTGGGCGAATGCCAGTATCGAAAATATCGCGGATAGTCAGCTGGCTGGCACCACCGGAATAAGAAATTGGCAGTTTGCCGTCAAAGGCGCGGGACAGAACTGCTGCGACATTGATAGAGAGCGGGAACAGCGCACGACCGGACATATACATCTCTTCACCTGGCAGTGCGCCTTTGTTATTGATGGTGCCGAGAGTGTTAGTCAGTTTGACGCCAAAGCCGAGTGATTTTTCTTTTGCCAGAGCCATCAGGCGTTCCAGCATTTCCAGCGCCTGCGTCAGCTTGAGGTCGTGATCAAACGACTCTTCTTTTAAGCCGATGTAATCGAATCCACATCCATCAAGAATCTCACGAACACGCGCGTACCCCAGTAAGGTCGGGTTGAGTTTCACAAAGGTGTTCAGCTCTTTTTCTTCCAGCATGTAGCGGCAAATGGCTTCGATTTCATGCGGAGGGCAGCCGTGCATGGTGGAGAGGGTAACGCCTTGTACCATGCTGGTGGGGATACGGGCTGGCAAGGCCTGCAAGCTTTCACGTTTTTCCTGCAATCCGTGGCGGGCTAAAAATGCGTCATCGTGGAGGAGTTTATTCAGCGTATCGCGGTATTGAGCGAATTTCGGATGGTCAGATGCGTCCATCATATTGTCGATGAACTGCTGCATCGGCGGCTGCTTAATGCCTTCGAGGTTGTAACCGACGCTCATATTAAAGATGAACGATTTACCGGAGTCAGAAGGCTGGAACATCGCTTCGAGAAGATGCAGGGCAAACCAGGCTTTGAGGTATTCATCCCAGGCTTTAAGCAGGGTAAATTCGGTGGACCATTCGGTGTTAAAGCACTCATCTTCGGCGTCGATACAAGGTTTTTCCAGCTCCAGACGGTCAAGAATCTGGACGGTTTTTAGTTCGATGAAGCGTCCGCCAGTCAGCCAGGAGGTGACGATGTTTTGCGCGAGTTGCGTGTGCGGACCAGCGGCAGGGCCGACGGGGGTGGCACAGGTTTCACCGAAGACGCCGACAGATTTACCTTTTACGGGTGAGTAAAACTGTTGCTCAGGAATACCAAAGATTGAGCGTTGTTGTTGGTATTCATCAAATATGCGCGTCAAAAGTTCCTCAAACGGAATGGGACGCATAATATCCCCCATAACCCTCTCCTTAGCTTATACAGATATCATTGAGTAACCGGTATTGATAAATCCGGTGGTTTAAGGAGACAGAGCAACAATCGCACCACTATTGCCAGGTTGGTCCTGAAATATAAAAAAATGTGAGGCGCCTCGAAACTTAATGGTTTTTTGTGAATGATCTCACAGGTGCTAAATGAGAATTAAAATCACTACTGAGAGTTATTATTGTCAGGGCTTTTATCATTTTTTCTCATTTCTCAAAATCAGTGACTCCTTATCATTATGATAAAAACGCGCTGAGTGGAATGGATATTTGAACGCAATCGTTTAACCTGATTTTCTAAAATTTAGTATGCCGCTTTTGCGCATAAATAAAGTCCTCGGGGGTATCAATATCTAAAATTATTTCTTCATCTTCTATTTCGACGGAATAATGCTCACCCATTTGCAATGCCTGACGCATATTGGTCACGTTGGGGCGTTGGATAGCCTGCATCAGACTCGACTTTGAGATTAAAATGGGATGACCAGGGATACCATTGTGGAGTGGAAGAATTGCACCGTTGTTGCGTAACTGCCAGATTTTATTAAATATATTGGCATTAAGACTTGGCATGTCACCATGAGTAATAAAGCAATGTTCAGTTTGCACTTCGGGAGCCGCAGCCTTCACCGAGGTCAGTAAGCCCTGCTCATAATCTGGATTATAAATAAGAGTAATATTGTCAGTGTTCTCGTAGCGATGATGCAGTTCATTAGCGCGAAAACCCGTAACTAAAATAATTCGACTACAAAACTGCAACGCGTTTTTGATACTTGCATCAAGAATTGTTTCCTGTTGCCAGGGTAACATCATTTTCCATTGTCCCATTCTTGATGATAATCCAGCAGCGGTAATTATACAGTCGATAGCTGACATAGTGATTCCATTATTTATATCGGTTAATAAGGCCTGAAAATTGCGTTACTTCCTGGTTAATGAATTTGTGGGCTAATTTATCCCAGAGAGGTCTATGAAGACTCGTGAAAAGTATAATTGACCCATCAGCATTATTCATTGATTTAGGCGTGCAGAACGCTCCGGCAGTCATTTCTGTTGTTGGTGCAGGGGGGAAAACCAGTCTGCTTTTTTGGCTGGCAGAGTTACTTCAGTCTAGTGGCAGGCGCGTGTTAATCACGACGACGACACATATGTTTATACCAACGTCTCACTGGCCCGTGGTTTTCTGTCGCGATCCCGCCCTGCTTCCTCATGCGTCTCTCACATCCCCCATTGCATTTTGTTTTCACCGCTTCAAAGCGAAACAGGGAAAAGCGCAGGGATTTACGCCAGATACCATTGATGTACTGGCGCAACGACCAGAATGTGACGTAATTCTCATTGAGGCAGATGGCTCGCGTGGAATGCCGTTAAAAGCGCCGAATGAGCACGAACCTTGCATACCAAAAAGCAGTTGCTGCGTGATTGCTGTGATGGGAGGGCATATTTTGGGCGCTAAAGTTGGCACCGAAAATATCCATCGCTGGTCGCAGTTTGCTGATATTACTGGGTTAACACCAGATGCAACCTTGCAACTTAGCGATCTCGTTGCGCTGGTTCGCCATCCGCAGGGCGCATTTAAAAACGTACCGCAAGGCTGTCGGCGAGTCTGGTTCATTAACCGTTTTTCTCAATGTGAGAATGCGATTGCGCAAAGCGAGCTATTCAAACCGCTGCAACAACATGACGTAGAGGCAATCTGGCTGGGCGATATACAAGAACATCCTGCAATCGCGCGCAGATTTGTGAATTAGCAACTCGGGCATTCCGGGTTACTGAAAGGATATCCATTGAGGTTGGTATGAATATTTTCACAGAGGCTGCAAAACTCGAAGAGCAAAATTGTCCGTTTGCGATGGCGCAAATTGTTGATAGCCGAGGTTCTACACCCCGTCATTCTGCACAAATGTTAGTGCGTGCCGATGGTTCTATCGTCGGCACAATTGGCGGCGGAATGGTTGAGCGGAAGGTGATTGAAGAGTCGCTTCAGGCATTGCAGGAACGTAAGCCGCGATTATTTCACGGGCGCATGGCTCGTAACGGCGCGGATGCCGTCGGGTCAGATTGCGGAGGCGCAATGTCAGTGTTTATCAGCGTACATGGTATGCGACCACGTCTGGTGTTGATCGGCGCGGGGCATGTCAACCGGGCGATAGCCCAGAGTGCCGCGTTATTAGGGTTTGATATCGCCGTTGCCGATATTTATCGCGAAAGCCTCAATCCTGAACTTTTTCCGCCGTCAACTACGCTTCTCCATGCCGATTCGTTTGGCGCGGCAGTAGAAGCACTGGAGATTCGCCCTGATAATTTTGTCCTGATTGCCACGAATAATCAGGATCGTGAAGCCCTCGATAAACTCATTGAGCAGCCTATTGCATGGCTGGGTTTGCTGGCAAGTCGCCGCAAGGTGCAGCTTTTCCTACGTCAGTTGCGTGAGAAAGGCGTGGCTGAAGAACATATTGCCCGTTTACATGCGCCGGTTGGTTACAACATTGGTGCGGAAACGCCGCAGGAGATAGCCATCAGCGTGTTGGCAGAAATATTACAGGTGAAAAATAACGCGCCGGGTGGGCTGATGATGAAACCTACGCATCCTTCCGGACACCAACTGGTGGTGATTCGCGGTGCGGGGGATATCGCCAGTGGTGTGGCGTTACGCTTGTATCATGCGGGGTTCAAAGTGATCATGCTGGAAGTGGAAAAGCCAACGGTGATTCGTTGTACCGTGGCGTTTGCCCAGGCCGTGTTCGACGGCGAAATGACGGTCGAAGGCGTTACAGCCCGCCTGGCAACCAGCTCTGCGGAGGCGATGAAACTTACCGAACGTGGATTCATCCCGGTGATGGTAGATCCTGCCTGTTCACTGCTTGATGAACTGAAACCGCTTTGCGTTGTGGACGCTATTCTTGCGAAACAGAATTTGGGTACGCGTGCAGATATGGCACCAGTGACGATCGCGCTTGGGCCGGGTTTTACCGCAGGTAAAGATTGTCATGCGGTGATTGAAACGAATCGTGGGCACTGGCTCGGTCAGGTGATTTACTCCGGCTGCGCACAGGAAAATACAGGCGTTCCCGGTAATATCATGGGGCACACCACCCGACGAGTTATTCGTGCTCCGGCGGCGGGCATCATGCGTTCCAGGGTGAAATTAGGCGATCTGGTGGAAGAAGGTGATGTGATTGCCTGGATTGGCGAGCATGAAATTAAAGCGCCGTTGACGGGGATGGTACGTGGCTTGTTGAACGACGGACTGGCTGTGGTCGGTGGTTTTAAAATTGGTGATATTGACCCTCGTGGTGAAACGGCTGATTTTACCAGTGTTTCAGATAAAGCCAGGGCGATTGGCGGCGGTGTGCTTGAAGCGTTAATGATGTTGATGCATCAGGGCGTTAAAGCGACGGAAGAAGTGCTGGAAGTGGCTTAAATGAAAACGGCCGGATGGTATTACCCATCCGGCCTTTAAATTACTGACGAATTACCGTTCCGGTTTTGCCTTCAATCCCTTCTTTCGCTTTGCTCAACACGGTAATCAGTGCTTCGCGACCTGCGCGAGAGCGAGCAAACGAGGCGGCTGCTTCCACTTTCGGCAGCATAGAACCTTTCGCAAAATGACCTTCTTCGATAAAGCGTTCTGCATCGACCAATGACAGGCGGTCGAGCCATTGCTCATTCTCTTTACCGAAGTTAATGGCCACTTTTTCTACCGCAGTCAGAATGATCAGCATATCGGCATCAATCATTTCTGCTAAACGGGCGCTGGCCCAGTCTTTATCGATAACCGCGCTGGCACCGCGCAGATGATTGCCTTCACGAATCACCGGAATACCGCCACCGCCAACGGTAATCACAACCTGACCTGCATCTACCAGAGCTTTAACCGTTTCTTTTTCAATAATATCAACAGGCTTTGGTGAGGCTACTACACGACGATAGCCACGACCCGCATCTTCTTTCAGGGTGTAACCCTGTTTTGTCAGTTGCTCGGCTTCCTGCTCGGTAAAGAACGATCCGATCGGTTTGGTCGGATTGAGGAATGCCGGATCGTTAGCGTCGACTTCGACCTGAGTAACCAGCGTTGCTACAGGTTTATTAATACCACGAGAAAGCAGCTCTTCCCTTAAGGCGTTTTGTAAATCGTATCCAATGTATCCCTGGCTTAAGGCGACACAGACAGACATCGGCAGCATCGGCGAGTGCGCTTCAGTTTTTGCAGCTGCTTCGAATGCCTGGTTAATCATGCCTACCTGCGGTCCATTACCATGAGTGACGATAACTTCATGCCCCTGGGCAATTAAATCAACAATTGCCTGAGACGTAATTTTTACCGCTTTCATTTGTCCGGCCAGATCGTCGCCCAGCGCATTCCCGCCGAGGGCGAGAACAATTTTCTTACTCATTTTTCCTCACTCATCATTCTTGATTGTGTATAGATCCCTGACAGTGGTTAGAGCACGGGAGGGACAAACGGTTTGCGTCGCAGGAAACGACCGCGTCCGGCTTTGCCTGTGAAGGCTCCGTCGCAGAAAATCGTTTCACCACGGGATAAGGTTCTGACAATCGTGCCCTGACAGGTAAAGCCCTCCCAGGGCGAATAGTCGGCATTGTCGTGGAGATGGCGATGTTGAATGTGTTGGCTCTGGCGTGGATCGATAATCACCACGTCGCCATCGGAACCGGGCGCTAACAATCCTTTTTGTGGCCACAGGCCAAACAGCCTGGCGGGCATCGCACTGGTTAACTCAACAAAACGTTCCGGGGTGATACGTCCGGTCATTACGCCGCTGGAAAACAGCAATTGCATACGATTTTCCACACCGGGTAAGCCATTTGGGCAGCGACTGAAATCGCCTTTAGAAATTTGCTGACGTTGAGCTATCGAGAAGGTGCAATGATCGGTCGCTACCACGTCAATCGCACCATCGCTGATGCCGCACCACAGCTTGTCCTGCTCGCGAACGTTGCGCAGCGGCGGGCTAAGGATAAATTTCATTCCGTCTTCTGTATCGTAACTGCGTTCGTCCAGCAGAAGATATTGTGGGCAGGTTTCAACCCAGACTGGCTGGTGATTCGCACGGGCAAGACGCAGATAATCCAGACCTAAGCCGTTAGACAGATGGACGATATAGAGTGGGGCGTTGCCGGCAAGTTGCGCCAGGTTAATCATGCGGGCGATAGCTTCTGCTTCGCATTCCAGAGGTCGACTCAATGCGTGATAGCGCGGCGCGGTTAGCCCGGCGGCAATAAACTCCGCCCGCTTACTGGCGATAGCTGCGTCATTTTCCGGGTGCACAGTGGTCAGGGCGCCGGACTCATGCAAGCGGCGTAATGCTTGCAACACTTCATCATCGTTGAGTTTATATTGATAGGTTAAATAGAGTTTAAAACTGCTCAGCCCTTCCTCGACCATCATCGGAATTTCGTCAAGGATGGCGTGATTAATATGCTGAATTACACCGTGAAAGCTGTAGTCGATGACCGCTTTATGAGCGGCATAGCCACGATAAACTTCCAGTTGATGGCGTAACCGGCAGCCATTTGGGCCAAATCCCATATGGTCAATAATGGTTGTTGTACCGCCACACGCGGCTGCGCGAGTACCGGTAAAAAAATCATCACAACTGCGCGCAATGCCGACATCAATATTAAAATGCGTATGGACATCGACGCCGCCAGGGAAAACGTAACAGCCAGTGGCATCAATTTCTTCATAAGGGAGCTGCGGCGAAATATCGGTGCCCAACTGGCGAACAATCCCGCTTTCAATCAACAAATCCTGTTTGGCTTGTCCATCTGCGTTAACGACAGTGCCGTTTTTGATCAATACGCGCATAGCAAACTCCAAAAAACCTCCGGCGAACCGGAGGGGAATAAGTTAAGAATAATTATTCGGTTGCCAGCCAGCTTAATGGGATCGCAGCGTACATAGCGGCACAGGTCACCAGATGAGATTTCCAGGTTTTTTCGTTTGGCGCGTGCGCTTCAGGTTCTTTACCCGGACCAAAGCCGATGACCGGAATGCCGTGACGACCCATGATGGATACGCCGTTAGTTGAGAAGGTCCACTTATCAACGACCGGCGCTTTGCCAAACAGACCTTCGTAGGCATTCACCAGGGCTTTAACAGTGAAGTGATCTTCTTCCACTTTCCAGGTCGGGAAGTAGCATTCGGTTGGGTAAACCAGGCCAGTCCAGGAAGGACGGTCGTAGTTGTACATAGAAACAACCGCGTTGGCTTTCTGTACCGCAGGCAGGGCGCGGATTTCGTCCAACGCGCCTTCCCAGGTTTCACCCCAGGTCAGACGACGGTCAATAGAAACTGCGCAGCTGTCTGCTACAGCGCAACGGCTTGGGGAGGTAAAGAAAATTTCAGAAACGGTGAGGGTGCCTTTGCCGAGGAATTCGTCATAGCCCAGACGCTGGGAGAGTTCTTGTAATTCGCCAAGAATCGGTCCCATTTTGAAAATGGCGTTATCACCGCGTTCTGGCGCAGAACCGTGGCAGCTAACTCCCTGAACATCTATACGAATTTCCATACGTCCGCGCTGACCACGGTATACCTGGCAATCAGTCGGTTCAGTACTGACCACAAATTCCGGGCGAATGCCGGATTGTTCAATAATGTACTGCCAGCACAGACCGTCGCAGTCTTCTTCCTGCACCGTACCGGTGACCAGCAGGGTGTATTCATCTTCCAGACCAAGGTCTTTAATGATTTTACCGGCATAAACCATAGATGCCATGCCGCCTTCCTGGTCGGAAGTACCGCGACCACCGATCAGCTCATCAGTTTCCATGCCTTCGTACGGGTCGAATTCCCAGTTTTTAATGTTGCCAATGCCGACAGTATCGATGTGAGCATCCATCGCAACCAGACGCGGGCCGTGGCCGATATAACCGAGAACGTTACCCATCGGGTCGATTTCAACTTTATCGAAGCCGACTTTTTCCATCTCTTCTTTAATACGATGCACTACGCGTTTTTCGTCGCAGCTTTCGCTGGGAATCGCAACCATGTCGCGCAGGAAGCGAGTCATGTCTGCCTGGTAATCTTTTGCTTTTTCAAGAATCAGTTTGAATGGAATATTCTTAGCCATTATTTTTCTCCAGTTTTTTACTCCCCGTTTTGCAGGGAGCAGTTCCAATAGGGTGATTAAGGTGCTACAGAGTGTTTGCCTTCCCAGACAACTTCGCGGTAGTGCTTCACGTCGGTGTCGCCTTCAGTGCTGATAACCAGCACCACGGCATCTTTATTCAGCGCCAGTTTTTCCATCAGGCTTTGACGTTGCGGGTGATAATGAACCGCCGCGAGAACGCCCAAACCGACAGCGCCAGACTCACCGGAGATGATGCGTGGATCGTTGCCATACGGATTACCCAGCACGCGCATACCTAATGCGGCAACGCTGTCCTGGCAGGAGATGAATTGGGTGGCGCAGTTACGTAGGATTTCCCAGCCCAGCGGGTTAGGTTCGCCGCAGGCCAGGCCCGCCATAATAGTGGCCATATCGCCGCCAACGTTGACGATATCGCCTTTGACGCCGGAGCGATAAATACAGTCAGCTTTGTCAGGTTCAACAATAATGCTGTGCAGATTTTGCGGGCTATAGACATCGACCAGATAACCCAACACACCACCGGCCATAGCACCGACACCGGCTTGCAGCAGAACGTGCGTCGGGGTTACGCCCATTTCACGCATTTGCTCGACAGCTTCATCTGCCAGCGTGGCATAGCCCTGCATGATCCAGGTTGGGATTTTGGTGTAGCCTTCCCAGGCTGTGTCTTGTACCACTTCCCAGCCGTGCTGCTGCGCGTGTTGCATGGTCAGGCGAACGGTGTCGTCATAGTTCATATCGGTGACGATGCACTCGGCACCGAGATTCAGAATGGCGTCAACGCGTTCCTGAGCGGAGCCTTTCGGCATGTAAATCACCGCATTCTGTCCGAGTTGATGCGCTGCCCATGCCACACCGCGCCCGTGGTTGCCGTCGGTGGTGGTGGCGAAGGTCATTTTTTCGCCGATAGCCTTTTTCAGGTGTTCAAATGACAGTGTTTCGATATCAAGATGATATTTTTCGCACAGTAACTGAGCGATGGCATACGCACCGCCGAGCATCTTGAAGGCGTTCAGACCGAATCGTTTTGATTCGTCCTTAACGAGAATTTTCTTCACACCAAAAAGGTTCGCGAGGTCGTCCAGCGCACAAAGCGGTGTTGGGCGATAGCCAGCAATCTTCTGATGGAACTGGCGCGCCAGTTTTGCCTGGCTTTGCGAAAAGAGCGGTGATGTTTCGCCGTTGAAAAATTTGTTATCGGCGATATCAATCTTCAATGAGAAAACGGACATATCCTATCCTTTTGGCCTCTGTAAATAGAGAGCCGATCTGTCGATCGGCCCGAGGGGTTATTTCACGCGTTCTTGCGCTTCTTTCAGCAGTTGTTCGAGCAGTGCACCCGGTTTGGAGTATTTACGGGACAGGATCATCGCGGCGATGATATAAGGCTTCCAGCTGGCTTCTTTGTAGGTCGCGATACGGTATTTTTCGAATACGCCCTCAGTGACTTCACCTTCTTTGCAGGATACGCCGCTGATATCGGCTGGCAGGCAGTGCATATACAGGGCTTCGCCATCACGGGTCAGCTCCATCATCTCTTCAGTACAATGCCAGTCTTTGTGCTGTGCGTTCTGCGCCAGACACTGTTTTTCCAGTGCTTTTAAGCCTTCGTGATCGTTAGCGCGCAGCAGTTCAGTACGCTCTTCCATCACTTTGTAAGGTGCCCATGACTTCGGATAAACGATGTCTGCATCTTTGAACGCTTCTTCCATGCTGGTGACCTGACGGAAGCTGCCGCCGGACGCTTTAGCATTGTTTTTCGCCACTTCAACCACATCCGGGATCAGGTCGTAACCTTCCGGGTGGGCCAGGGTGACATCCATACCGAAGCGGGTCATCAGGCCGATGATGCCTTGCGGAACAGAAAGCGGTTTGCCGTAGCTTGGTGAATAGGCCCAGGTCATGGCGATTTTTTTACCTTTCAGGTTTTCCAGCGAACCAAAGTGTTCACGCAACCATGCCAGGTCAGCCATCGACTGCGTCGGGTGGTCGATATCACATTGCAGGTTAACTAAAGCCGGGCGCTGCGGCAGCACGCCCTGTTTGTAGCCGTCGTCGAGTGCCGCGCCAACTTCACGCATATAGGCGTTACCCGCACCCAGATACATATCGTCACGAATACCGATAGCGTCGGCGCAGAAGGAGATCATATTAGCGGTTTCACGAACGGTTTCGCCGTGAGCGATTTGTGATTTACCTTCATCAAGATCTTGCTGTGCCAGACCGAGCAGGTTAAGCGCGGAAGCATAAGAAAAACGGGTACGGGTGGAGTTGTCGCGGAATACGGAAATACCTAATCCACTATTAAAGACTTTGGTCGAGATGTTTTCAGCACGCAGTGCTTTTAACGCTGCGGCAACGTCCAGTACTTGTTTCAGTTCATCTGGCGTCTGTTCCCACGTTAACAAAAAATCTTTCTCGTGAAGGTGAGAGGTCAGCGAATTGATATCCTTAATCAGCTCATTAACAGTTTTCATCATAAAGTCCCGATAGTGGAATGACAGGCAAAGTGGTTTATTTCACTGTGACTTGCCAAAGTGATTGGTGTTTTCACAGCTATACCAGGGACTAACAATAAGTGTGCCAGAATTATCTACGCGGCTGCGAAAGAGTAATTTGACAGGTAATGTGTGGGGTTGATCACAAATTAACATTGCACTATGGAGCATAAAAATATACGGAAACGATTGGCTTTTTTTCTGCCGTTATTTATTTGCTGCTAAGTATCGTAAATAAGATATAAGGGAGAGGAGAATCGTCGTCAGTTTGATAAATGCAGTCCCGTAATTCTCATATTGATATAGAAATGTGATATCACTTCCATAATTTCATTAGAAAGTGATAAAAATCCTATGTTTTTAGCAAAGCCATATTTGTCTGAGTTAATATCGTCATGACCTGTGAACCATCAACGTCTTCAATGATCGACTTTTAAGTGATTCTGGAAGGTAAAGCTATGGAGCTTGTTACTACGCAGTCAGTATTGATGCAAATTCAACCAACAATTCAGCGTTTTGCCAGAATGCTAGCCAGCGTTTTGCAGCTTGAGGTTGAGATCGTTGATGAAAACTTGTGTCGCGTCGCTGGAACTGGCGCATATGGGAAGTTTCTTGGGCGCCAGCTAAGTGGCAATTCACGTTTGCTCCGCTATGTCCTGGAAACCAAAACCGAAAAGGTTGTGACACAGTCTCGCTTCGATCCCCTTTGTGAAGGTTGTGACAGTAAAGAAAATTGTCGTGAAAAGGCATTCCTGGGCACGCCCGTTATTCTGCAGGATCGTTGTGTCGGAGTGATAAGTTTGATTGCTGTTACTCATGAGCAACAAGAACATATCAGTGATAATTTACGCGAATTTTCAGATTACGTTCGCCATATATCTACTATTTTTGTCTCGAAGCTTCTGGAAGATCAGGGGCCAGGAGATAATATAAGTAAAATATTCGCTACCATGATCGATAATATGGATCAGGGAGTGTTAGTTATTGATGAAGACAATCGTATTCAGTTTGTTAACCAGACTGCATTAAAAACTCTTGGTGTTGCTCAAAATAATATGGTTGGGAAACCTATTCGTTTCAGACCATTAACATTTGAGAGTAATTTTACTCATGGACATATGCAACATATCGTTTCGTGGGATGATAAAAGTGAATTAATCATTGGTCAGTTGCATAACATCCAGGGGCGACAGTTATTTTTGATGGCGTTTCACCAGTCACATACCAGTTTTTCTGTGGCGAACGTTTCTGATGAACCGCATATTGAACAATTAGTGGGTGAATGCCGGGTTATGCGGCAATTAAAACGACTTATTAGCCGTATCGCGCCCAGCCCATCCAGCGTAATGGTGGTCGGGGAAAGTGGCACCGGTAAAGAAGTTGTCGCTCGTGCAATTCATAAGTTGAGTGGAAGACGGAATAAACCCTTTATTGCTATCAACTGTGCCGCGATCCCGGAGCAGCTTCTGGAAAGTGAGCTGTTCGGTTATGTCAAAGGCGCTTTTACGGGTGCTTCTGCCAACGGCAAAACAGGGCTGATTCAGGCGGCGAATACGGGCACGCTGTTTCTCGATGAAATTGGCGATATGCCATTAATGTTGCAGGCAAAATTGTTACGAGCTATTGAGGCACGTGAAATTCTGCCGATTGGTGCCAGCAGCCCAATACAGGTCGACATCCGCATCATTTCTGCAACTAACCAGAATTTGGCTCAGTTTATTGCTGAAGGTAAGTTTCGTGAGGATCTCTTCTATCGCCTGAATGTTATTCCGTTAACGTTGCCACCTTTGCGTGAACGTCAGGAAGATATTGAACTGTTGGTGCATTACTTTTTACATCTGCATACCCGTCGTCTGGGGTCGGTTTATCCTGGCATTGCTCCTGATGTTGTTGAGTTACTGCGTAAGCATTATTGGCCTGGAAACCTGCGAGAGCTAAGCAATCTGATGGAATATCTGGTCAACGTCGTTCCTTCAGGTGAAGTCATCGACAGCACACTCCTGCCGCCCAATCTGGTAAATAACGGCGTGACAGAGCAAAGTGAGAGCCCAGAAGCCAGCGAAGCACATTTGGCACTTGATGATGCTGGTGGTACGGCGCTGGAGGAGATGGAAAAACAGATGATCCGCGAGGCACTTTCACGTCATAACAGCAAGAAGCAAGTTGCTGATGAACTGGGCATCGGCATTGCTACGCTCTATCGTAAGATTAAAAAATATGAATTGTTAAGTGCGTAACCGCAGTAAATCCGGCCTGAATGCAGGCCGGATTTCGTTTTACTTCGTTTCCTCGCAGTCCAGCACTGTATTCACAATCATCTGATAACCGGTGCAGCGACAAAGATTTCCCGCCAGGCCGCGACGAATTTCCGTAATAGTTAATGGTTTCTCGCGTGGTTTTGCCAGCATTGCCGTAGTGGCCATAATCAACCCGGGCGTACAAAAGCCACACTGTACCGCGCCTGATTTCGCATAAGCCTGTTGTACATGAGAAAGTTTGCCGCCTTTTGCTTCGCCTTCCAGCGTGCGTATCTCTTTTCCTTCAGCCCAGGAGGCAAGGTATAAGCAGCTATCTATCGCGGTGCCATCAACCAGCACAGTACACGCGCCGCATTCTCCAACGCAGCATCCTTGTTTGACGCTAAGTAATCCTTGTTCACGGAGTAGCTCTGAAAGCGGCATACCCGGCGCGGCGCGGAGCTGAAAAGGCATACCGTTAATGATGCATTCAATGGTAATTGTTTCGCTGTGGTTCATTGTAGTTTTCCCCCTGCCGCAGCGACGGCTTCGCTAATGACTTTTTGGGTCATCGTCTGGATAAGATGCAGACGAAACTCTTTACTCGCACGCCATGAGGAACGCGGGGCGACGTCTTGCAGGACAGACTCGCTGATGGCTTCCAGCGTTTGCAGGTTCAGTGGCGCGTTTTGTGCAGCCTGTTCGGCGTGTTGGCAGCGAATCGGCGTTGGAGCGGCAACACCAAATGCCAGGCGTAATTCACTGAAACTTCCATTATCCAGCCGACAATACGCGGCGCAGCCAATCGTTGAAATATCCATTGCGTCGCGCATGGCATATTTAAAATGCGCGCTACCAGCATGTTCTTTCGGTTGTGGCGGAAAATGAAAGGCGACAAGAATTTCGTCATGCTCAAGAGAGACTTTGCCTGGCCCTGTGTGAAAGCCATTAATCGGGACGAAACGAACTCCACGCGGTGAGTGGATCTCCAGCTTCGCGTCATAAATCAGCGTTGGTGTGGCGGAGTCTGCGCTGGTGGCACCGTTGCAAATATTTCCTCCGTAGGTAGCGACATTACGGATCTGCGGTCCGGCAATTGACGAAGCCGCAGCACATAACGCCGGAAGATGACGCTGGGTTAACGGATCTTCAATGAGCTGAGTAAATGTCGTCGCGGAGCCGATTCGTAGCGCGCCGTTTTCCTCCAGCGTAATCCCCCGAAGCTCCGCCAGATTGTGGATATCAACAATATGGCGATAACGGTCATTGTGATGGTGGAGCTGAATCAGTACGTCAGTGCCACCGGCGAGCAGTTTTGCCTGCGGATTGTGGGTCAGCAGGTTGATGGCATCGGCAATGGTGGTCGCGCGATGGTAAGAAGCAAAATCAAACATGATGTTATCCTCAAATCAATCCTGCCAGATGGAACTCTTCGTATAACCGTTTTGGCGTCAGTGGCAGTGTATTGATTGCAACACCGGTAGCCATCTTCACCGCGTTACGAATAGCAGCGGCAACAGGAATGATTGGTGGCTCACCCAGTGACTTATGTCCGTATGCGGATTGCGGTTCATTGATTTCGACAAACGCGCTTTCCAGTTGTGGCAGATCCGGCATGGTCGGCATTTTGTAATCCAACAGATTTGGGTTACGTACCACGCCGCTTTTCGCGTCGATGATCATCTCTTCAAATAGCGCCCAGCCAATGCCCATTCCCATCCCGCCGTGTACCTGGCCTTCTGCCAGCAGCGGATTAAGAATATGCCCCGAATCATGAACGTTGAGAATGCGATTGATAGTGACTTTGCACAGCGCAATATCGACTGTAAGGTCAACAAAGGTGCAGCCAAACGCCGGTGGGTTAGTGGTAGTTTTGATAGAACTTTCTGCAGAAAGCTGTCCGCCACGCTCGGGATGATAAAACGCATCCATTGCCAGATCTTTTAATGACAACAACGACTCTTCTGGTCTTTCAACCAGCACGATTTGGCCTTTTATCAAGGTCAGATTCATCGCTGACTGATGTAGCATGGCTGCGGCGTGAGCGATGATTTTCTCTTTCAGCAGCAGCGCCGCACTGCGCAACGCTGGCGCGGCAACGTAGCTCTGACGTGATGCAAACGCGCCGGGGTCGAATGGTGTAATATCGGTGTCTTGTGTCGAAATTACGCGGACATCGCTGACCGGGACACCCACGGTTTCTGCCACCATTTGTGAGAACACGGTGTCGGCACCCTGACCGATTTCTGTAGCGCCGCTTTGCACGTTGATGGTTCCATCCTGATTCATCAACAGACGGGCGCCCGCGATTTCGACCCCGACAGGCCAGGTGTTAGAGGTGTAGCTAAAACAGGCAACGCCAACGCCTCGCCGCAAATTGCCTTGCTGGTTCTGACACTCTGCGCGGCGTTTTTCCCATTCAAAGATTTTCCGCCCTTTTTCAAGACACTCTGGTAATCCGGCGCTGTAAATACGTTTGCCCGTGAGCGGATTTGCATCGCCTTCTCGAGCAGCATTACGTAAACGAATTTCTACTGGGTCTAGTTCTAACGCGGTAGCGGCGTCATCCAGCATTGATTCGACAGCAAAAACGACTTGCGGTGCGCCATAACCACGCATCGCGCCTGCCGAGGGCAGATTGGTATAGCAGGTCTTTGAACTGTAGGCATAAGCACAACGAGGATAAAGGTAAGCGACTTTGTTACCGCCTGCGGAAGCGATGGAGTGACCGTGGGAGGCATAAGCGCCGGTGTTGGACAGAACATCCAGACTATAACCTTTCAACGTACCATCACGATTCACGCCCATTTGCCCATCAATGGTAAAGGCGTGGCGGGTTCGGGTTGCGAGAAAACACTCTTCACGGCTAAGGGAAACTTTCACCGGAATGCCCCCGAGCTTGCTGGTCAGGAAGGCCGCCATTGGCTCTTCCAGCACATCCTGTTTATTACCAAAACCGCCGCCGACAAACGGTTTGATGACTCGCACACACGACCAGGGAATATCCAGCGCCTGACCGACAACGCGGCGAACAATATGTGGGATCTGCGTACTGGAGACGATGGTAATTCGCGAGTCATCCTCCATCCATGCCAGTGAGGTCACACTTTCCATATGGCAATGCTGAATGACCGGTGTCTGATAATGCCCCTCGATCTGGTAATCTGCCGCATCGATTGTTTGCTGGACATTGCCCGTCGACATCGTGCTTTGTTTAAGTAAATTGCCGCCGTTATGGATTGGTGCAGCGTCTTCTGCCAGTGCCGCTTCTGGTGTGGTGATAACGGGTAATTCTTGCCACTCAATGCTGACTAGTTGCGCCGCTTTTTCTGCCGTGAGCTCATCGCGGGCCACGACGATGGCAACGGCATCACCATGATGACGAACATGGCGGGTTAACAGTGCGCGATCGGCGGTATCGCGTTTGTTTTCGTCAAGTGTCCAGGCATGTCCTGCCGTAGCGAATGGGATATCCGGTACATCCTCCCAGGTAAAAATCGCCAGTACGCCCGGCAGGCTTCTGGCCTTTTCATCGTCAATATTTACGGCATAACCATGTGCGATAGGGCTACGTACATATTTTGCGTAACACATGCCCGCCATAACATAATCATCAGTATATCGTGCCCGCCCGGTAACCTTAGCAATGGCATCTACGCGCATACATGATTCACCTGTAGCGGTTGCTTCCCGCGCTTCCATAGAAATCCCCTTGATTTGAACATTTGGTTCTTATGGCAATGATTTAGTCTTTGCAGGCAAGAATTACGCCAGAAACGACTATAAGCATGGGGGGAGGAGGGAAGTGTGATGTTGTTAATAAAACGCCAGGGATGATGCGTTTTTATCAGCAAAGAAAGAGAGGGCTGTGTATCAATATGAGTGTGATAAAAATCATTGTGATAAATGAATATTAGGCGACAGTCAGGATGCCTTCTTTTGCGTTATGATGATGTGCAAATGGGGGATCGCTATCCTAATGGATTCATTCACAATTCTTGATTTGTACATCCATTTTCCGAGCAATGGATTGGGTATCTGACAGGTGGCTGCTATGATATAGCGTCTTGTTTTTTGAGCGAGGAAAGATTTTGAGCGCAGGACGCCCGAATAAAAAAACGCTGGGTATCGTGATGCTGTTATCGGCAGGGCTGCTTCTGGCGGGCTGTTCTGGTAGCAAATCATCAGACACAGGAACGTATTCCGGCTCCGTTTACACCGTGAAACGGGGGGATACGCTTTATCGTATTTCACGCACCACGGGAACAAGCGTAAAAGAACTTGCCCGGCTCAACGGCATTTCTCCACCCTATACCATCGAAGTTGGTCAAAAGTTGAAGCTTGGTGGGGCAAAAAGTAACCGCAATTCGAGAAAATATACAGCCAAATCAACGACGAAAACAGCGTCAGTCACTCCACCACCAGTGGTTCCGAAATCTTCATGGCCGCCCGTCGGACAACGTTGCTGGTTATGGCCAACGAGTGGAAAAGTTATCATGCCTTACTCAATGGCAGATGGCGGCAATAAAGGGATTGATATTGCTGCAGCGCGCGGGACGCCAATATATGCAGCCGGCGCCGGTAAGGTGGTGTATGTCGGTAACCAATTACGTGGCTACGGTAATCTCATCATGATTAAACACAGTGAAGATTACATCACTGCCTACGCTCATAACGACACGATGCTGGTAAACAATGGGCAAAATGTTAAGGCTGGGCAAAAGATAGCGACGATGGGCAGTACGGATGCTGAATCTGTGCGGTTACATTTCCAGATTCGTTACCGCGCTACGGCGATTGATCCTTTGCGCTACTTGCCGCCACAGGGCAGTAAACCAAAGTGCTGATGGTGAATTAATCAGCAGTCAGTAGCAAGGCACTTGCTAAGAAGAGCGTAAGGTTTATAATGCCTTACGCATCTCAAAGCGGGCGTAGTTCAATGGTAGAACGAGAGCTTCCCAAGCTCTATACGAGGGTTCGATTCCCTTCGCCCGCTCCAGTTTTTATATCCTCATTTATTTTTCTTTTTTTATCGAAAACTTCCATTCTTTTAATGTGCTTACATCAAGTATGGCTGAATCAAATAACAACAATCAAAAATAAGTAGGGCTTGTGTGCTCCTCGACATTAGCAGCCATAAACGAGTTTGCATTCGTTATACCAGTCGAGGATTATCACGACTCACGCTACTGCATATTGACTATTAAAATCGATATTATTGTTAGTTTTTGTTAATTGCTTTAACTTTTGGATGTTATTAATAATAACTAAATAGCATTCTTTCTCTGTTCCTTGATAAACGAGTGTGCATTTTTTATTCTGTGTTGCAGAAATATATGCATTAATGCATTTTTTTATTACCACAGCTTTATGCATATTAGGTTCAAGTAACAGAGCTTGATCTATACAAGCAATTGCATCCTCAATTCTATCGTTATATATATTTACCAGTGAACGATAATAGTATAAGGCGGCGATATCTAATATTTGTGTCTGCGCATGTTCAAAAAAAATACGTGATGTCGTTGCTTGTCCAGAAAGACCAGTTATCAATCCCATGATTCCTAAAATCTTTCCATCACAAATAGTTTTATCTGACACCTTATCTATAAATGCTAATGCTTTTTGAGTTGCATCTTTATGCTCATTCATACCATGAAGAGCCAGGGATATATAGCATTCAGCCAACAGGCAATGACACTCATTTATTAGAGACGGAATATTGTGTTTTTTTTTCAGGTGTTCAAATATCGTTATTGCTTTGACAATGCTTTCAGGTGTGAACTCATTTAGCGCGTTTTTTCCGTTAGACATTTCTTTTGATAAAATATGGTCATTAAAAGAATCGCGTTGATTAATCAAGCCCTGTGCAGCTTTAGGCTTCTTCATAGCCAGATACAAGTTACTTATTATAAATTGTGATACTTTTTGTATATCATCCGCTTGCAGATGTGTGCTGGCAACAAGATAAAAGCTTTTTGCATCGATCACCTCAACATATAAACTATTTGATGTTCCATGTTGGCTGATTCTTCCGGTTATAAAATAATCCGGTTTGAATCTGGCCAGAAAAGCTGTTTGAGATTTATTATCTATACAATATTGGGTTGCTGCCAGTGGGTATATATAAAGGTCATCATTTTTTTGGTTTGAGATAAGTTGTACAAGATCCTGATTTAGTGTTAATGGATCATGATGACTGTGAGATGTTGTAAATGGAAATAAAGCAACCGTACTTCCTTCTTCATTATTTTGGTTCCCTTTTATTTTGAAAACTTGCCCACTGAATCGATAGCCTTTCCTGTATATAGTTTCTATACAGCGGGTATAACCGATGCGTTCAAAAATACATCTTAATGAATATATACACCGTGTAAGGGACTCGTCACTTACAATCACATTTTTCCACACGGACTCGATGATCATATCTTTTGATACAACATTGCCAGATGATTCAAGCAATACAAATAATACGCCCAGCTCTTTCGGAGGTATGTAAGATTGCTCATTCCCTTTTGTAAGAATACCATCTTCTGTAAGAATGATTCCATCAGGAAAATGATATGAAAACTTAATTTCTAAATCCATTAGCTAACCCCTGTAAAGTTTATGGTTATTTACGTCCTGAATGAGTAATAGATATAACTGATATTCATATATGTTTTATTAAACTGTATATGATTTTGTATATATAAAATTCCATGACTGTTTGCATTAATTTATAGAGGATTTTTTCGAATGTAACCTGAAATGTCCTTAATTAATGCTTTTTAATCATGTTTCTACGTAACTAATTGAAAGACAATGATAAACTGACGAAGCTATCATTCCTTAACTGAGTGCTGATTTTGATTTAAGATAAGAAAACATACTCAGACAACAGCTATATATCGAGTTCTAACCTTGTTTGTGAACGTTATAGTAACGATAGCTTTCTCTGGCAATTTATTATTGTTTTTGATATGCCAGATATGAAAAATATTTGTTTGTTTTTTACATCATCATATATATCACCATTTTACAATGGAGTATTCTCACTGGGAATATTTCCTTCGAATTAATACCTAATTTGAAGAGTGAGTGTCATACTGAGAGAAGGGGAATATATTGTTGATGTTTTTAGGGAGTGGAAGGTTGCTATATAGATGTGTATGGTTATAAAAAATTATAGAAATATTACATGTGTTATTATTAATATTTTTATCTCGGTCGTGTCAGGGGTTACCTTGCACAGTACATAATTGCCCTGTTACTAATGTTAAAAAGAAAACCGCGATTACCTTGTGTTTGTATATTATAGCTTATCATTTTTCCTGAAAAGACATAGAAGTCAGGAAGAAGTAGTGCCAGTTTATCATCCTCAACTTGATCAATAATATCGAATTTATTTATTTTATTGGAGGTGAGATGCAAGGTGTTATAATTTTCAGTCCATGTGTATTCAATATCACGTCGAATTGCTTTATAAGCCTTTGTATTTTGTTTCCATGTGCCGCTCAGTGCAACTATGCCTGTCTTTTTGTTTTTATTATACATAAAGTCAAGGGTAAGATTGGCTTGTCCCTGGTCATTAAAAATAACCCAGTTAGCCGTACATTTTTCATTGTATGCGATTTGCTGTTTAGAATAATGATAGGTAATAAAAAGAACAAATCCGCTAATAAAACATAAAATAAGTATTAGGGCTTTTTTATAACGAGTCACGATTAATCCCACGATAAGACAAAGTTAAACAACCTGCAACTTCGTTATTTCTATAGCTTTTTTTGCAGGCCATAACAATCAAGCCCGGAAACGATCTGGCGAGAGGGAAATATAGCCATGGATATTTTTTGCAGTCAATTCCTGACGCTAATATATGCTTTTTATATTTATCAAAATCTTTCAGGCCATTAATGCTATCTTCTGTTACATTAAAATGACAACCATTTAATTCTGCAACAGTCCTGTAATCTCTAAAGAATGGTTTGGGTTGATTATTATTCCATAGTAAAAATGCGGTAAGCAAACCCACACCAAATGCACTTAACATGAGTAAATAAAATTTAGAGTGCCGGAGTATGTTCCTGACATGATTATCTGGAGCAGAATTTATCTCTTTAACCCCATCTGTAACGTTCAAACTGAGGGGAGAGTTGTGCTTTTGAACATCTATTGCAGAGAGGGGGGTATGATTTTCTATGTTGATATCGTTATTGAGCTTGAACCCTTTTCTCGGCACGGTTGCAATAAGCGAATGGGTCGTATCACCAACCGCGCGAAACCCACGCCTGATAATCGATATGTTTTGGTATAACGTGTTGACCGGTACACGCATACCTTCTTCTTCCCAGACTCTGGAGAAAAAGTCCTGCTGGGCGACCACATCTGGAAAAGCTTCGAGTAGCAACGATAAACACCTGCTTGCGGGCGTTGTCAGAACAACGTTCAACTCGGCGTCATGTACCGAAATTAATTTCTTGTGTTCCGGCCAGAACTCAATATTATTGTTAATAATCCAGTACATAGGTCAATAAAACACAGCATCAAGAAAATTCAAATGAGATAGTTTGGTAAGTATATTAGTATTCATCTAATAAATATATATTAATTTTATATTCATTATGACAATTATAATTGCAATATATTAATGCAACTTAAATAACCATGTGTGTTAACAAATTTAACGGTTATAACGTCTGCTTTTATGGTTTTTTCTCTCATGAATTTTTGAATAGCACACAAAATTCACATGATTAAACTAAAAATTAACAAGCGGACTTGAAGCTCATCGTATAAAACACGGGCATCATTATAAATGCCCGTATATACAATAATTATTATTGCCGATAGTTACGCTTCAATGCTGAACTGAGTTTGAGCGTATAAATAATTCGTTTATTTTACCACCCATCCTTTTTTCAATTCTTTGCTTGTAGGCGTAGATGCTACGGATATCCATGTCGAGAGTGTCTGCAATCTGATATGGATTATAGCCAGAGACCATATGCCCCATTATGGTGAACTCCATTTGAGTCAACGTATTGCCTCTGGTAAATGACAGGTAACGACCAATAAACAACTGCCTGATCTTCTCGTTAGCAACATCCAGTCCATCATCATTATATATAATGGCTGATATTGCGGGGTTGTGTTTTCTCCAGTAATTAGCAAGAGATTGCATATTCCTGTCGCTTATCAACACAATTCCCATTTCCGTACTTGCAAGATACTCAATCCAGTCTTTATCCAGAAAAAGACGTAAAAAACTTACTGAAAAATCTACAAAAATGTATCCGCTTAATCGAGCATTGTGATTTTTACTTAATATGCCTTCAACCACACCACGATTAAAATACGAACTATCTTCGGGCCACATACAAAAACAGGCGTTTGCACAATACTGCAAGCGCGGTGACTTTTCTGGCATTATTTGGCAATGCATTGAGCAACTATTGCATGTAAGACTTTTATATCTACTACAAAGTCTCATGTTAATAACCTCCCTATTCATAGATAATCGCATAATTTCATTGGTTATTGATGATGTCAATACACTCTGATTTAATAAGCTTTTAATTGGAATTTGCGTTTAATCTGTATTTGATATTATTCTCAATAAGATATTTAAGAATGCATCATTAAGTTTTAAATATGGCTGGGTTTCACTCATTTAACCATGTTTAGCTTATCGCAAATCAGATAAATGCCTAATACATTAGGAATATCTATACTGCAAATTGTTTTCGAATAACCAGACGATATCGTGTAAATCTAAGTGACGCATCTTAAATAGTCTTATTTAAGATGTTCAGATTTTTACTGAGGATAACAGCTTGATATTGTTTGTTTATGCTATAGATAGTCAGGAGGGTGATTAATGGTGGAGAGGCATTGTAAGAACTGGAATGGTTCAAAATAATGACTATTTTGAACCATTCTCATCAGCGATTAACTAAAGAACATTACCGACACGCACAGGATACCCACGATCAACGTAATTAGATTTCCGATGGAGCGCCAGGGTTTAAGGGCTGGAATGAGATACGTAGACAGTGTTGGCATGATAAAAAGAATCATGGCAATGAGCGGACCACTGATCGCGTAAATCATCGAAATTGCGTTAGGGTTGATGCAGCAAACAATGAAAGTAATCAGTGACACCAACATAATTGACAGCGCGCGGTTAAATGCACGGCTTTTTTTAACTCCTGCCTGCTGTAACGTGGTTTTGACTAATTCCGTCGCACCTTCAATAACGCCAAAGTAGGTGCCTAAAAATGATTTAGACATTGCAACTACCGCGACAATAATCCCGGAAATTGACAACCATGCAGGGGAATTTGGCAGCATAGACAGTGCCGATAAAATGGTGACGCCTTCCTCTTTTGCTGCCTCAATATATGAAGGTGGAATTGATAACAGGCAGCTAAACACGAAGAACAGCACGCTCACACAGATGATGAGATAAGCGACCTTCATAATTTTTTTGCATTTATCCATAGCGTGTTCGCCGTATTTTTCTCGTCTGTCGATGGCAAACGTAGAAATAATCGGAGTATGGCTAAAGGCGAAAACCATCACGGGAATCGATATCCATATCTGGTGAAGGGTATTCTGATTGAACTCTACCTGGGTTGTTAATAAAGAAGGCTGCCAGCTACCGACCAGGTAGATGGAAAGAAATAAGAAGTAAGCAATCAGCGGGAAAACCAAAAATCCCATTACCCGAATTGTGGCATGACGGCCCATCAGAAAAATAAGATTCAGGATTAACACAACGCCAAGACTCACCAGCATACGGATGCGTAGATCAATGACCATATGCTTCGCCAGCTGTTCAGTGAGTGAGTTGGTGATTGCCACTGCGTATATCAGTACAACGACAAAAAAGGCAATGAAGTACAGAGTGGTAATCAGATTACCGATCTTCTTGCCATAGTAGTGAGTTACCGCGCCAGTGATCCCTTCGCCTGCCGATGTTTTTGAAGAAAGGATGAACTGGCACAAGGCCTTATGTGGCCAATATGTTAAAGGCCAGGCGACCAGTGCAGTAATAAACAGGACCACCGCTCCTGCTGAACCTAATTGAATAGGAAGGAAGAGCGTGCCTGCGCCAACGGCTGTGCCGTAGAGTGCGAAGCTCCAGAGAGTTTCTTCTTTTGACCAAATTTTAGACATTATTTGAACGTATCATCTACAAATTAAACAAAATGGAGGGCAATTTACCATAAACCAGGCCGGACATGGGAGATTAACGCTATATCAACCTCTGGATTGGTGTGTTAGTAGATGCAAACCTTGCGTGCCAGTCAGATATCATCCTCTCTTCTTACGGTAAATTTCCTTTGTGATAAAAATCACTTTTTTTAAACATTTTGGATAATTGAAATTAACAATCATTTACTATTGCGCTGTTAATTGGTGCGAGGTTGTGATGAAAGATGTTGTGATTGTCGGTGCGTTACGAACACCTATCGGCTGCTTTCGTGGAGCGTTGGCTGGTCATTCTGCAGTAGAATTAGGCAGTCTGGTCGTGAAAGCATTATTAGAGCGCACCGGCGTTGCTGCACATGCGGTGGATGAAGTGATTCTTGGACAGGTTCTGACTGCCGGGGCAGGGCAGAATCCAGCACGGCAATCGGCCATTAAAGGTGGTCTTCCCAACAGCGTTTCGGCAATTACCATTAATGATGTTTGTGGTTCTGGGCTAAAAGCTTTGCATCTTGCTACTCAGGCGATCCAGTGTGGCGAGGCTGATATTGTTATTGCCGGTGGTCAGGAAAATATGAGTCGTGCGCCACATGTTTTGACTGATAGCCGCACCGGAGCACAGCTTGGCGATAGCCAATTGGTTGATAGCCTGGTGCATGATGGCTTGTGGGATGCATTCAATGATTACCATATTGGTGTCACTGCCGAAAATCTGGCGCGCGAATATGGTATCAGTCGTCAGTTACAAGATGCCTACGCACTTAGCTCACAACAGAAAGCGCGGGCGGCCATTGATGCCGGACGATTCAAAGATGAGATCGTCCCGGTCAGAACGCAAAGCAATGGGCAGTTACTGATTGTTGATACCGATGAGCAGCCGCGTACCGATGCCAGTGCCGAAGGGCTGGCTAGTTTAAATCCGTCCTTTGATAGTCACGGTTCTGTTACCGCAGGAAATGCCTCATCCATCAATGATGGCGCGGCTGCGGTAATGATGATGAGCGAAGCTAAAGCACATGCGTTGAATTTACCCGTACTGGCACGTATTCGCGCCTTTGCCAGCGTTGGTGTTGATCCTGCGCTGATGGGCATTGCTCCTGTGTATGCGACTCGCCGTTGCCTGGAGCGTGTAGGCTGGCAGTTGGCTGATGTCGATCTTATTGAGGCTAATGAAGCATTTGCCGCGCAGGCGCTTTCTGTTGGCAAGATGCTTGAATGGGATGAACGCCGGGTCAATGTCAATGGCGGCGCGATTGCATTGGGCCATCCGATTGGCGCCTCTGGTTGCCGCATTTTGGTTTCTTTGGTTCATGAAATGGTGAAACGCAACGCTCGTAAAGGATTGGCTACACTCTGTATTGGTGGTGGTCAGGGCGTGGCGTTAACTATTGAGCGTGACGATTAGAGCTGTATTTCTTCCTTATCCGTTAAACCTCTACCGCCATCAAGCTGCTTTATAATGATGGCTGGCACGTCTATGCATATCCCATATAGAACCTGACTTTTTCCTTTCCCCTGCTTATTCGTGATCGATACTACACTTTTCACAATCGCCATCATTAAAAATGAAACAATGTTTTATTTTTAATTGAAAAGAGCACATCACGGGCTTATCATCCTTCAATAGAAAAACGAAACGATGTTTCACAATCGTTCTGATTTCACACTTCAATGATTATCGGAGGTTGATGTGGACGTAAGACAAAGCATCCATAGCGCGCACGCGAAAACACTGGATACCCAAGGGCTGCGCAATGAATTTTTGGTTGAAAAGGTATTCGTCGCGGATGAGTACACCATGGTTTACAGCCACATTGACCGTATTATTGTTGGCGGCATTATGCCGGTAGCAAAAACGGTTTCCGTTGGTGGGGAAGTAGGAAAACAACTGGGCGTGAGCTACTTTCTTGAGCGCCGTGAGCTGGGCGTTATCAATATTGGCGGAACCGGTACGATTACCGTCGATGGCCAGTGTTATGAAATCGGTCACCGCGACGCCCTCTATGTTGGTAAAGGTGCAAAAGAAGTTGTTTTTGCCAGCATTGATAGCGCCACTCCGGCGAAGTTTTATTACAACTGCGCGCCTGCTCACACGACGTATCCCACCAAAAAAGTCACGCCGTCTGAAGTGTCTCCGGTTACGCTGGGCGATAATCTCACCAGTAACCGCCGCACGATTAACAAATACTTTGTGCCGGATGTGCTGGAAACCTGCCAGTTGAGTATGGGGCTAACAGAACTGGCACCGGGAAACCTGTGGAATACCATGCCGTGCCACACCCACGAGCGCCGGATGGAAGTTTACTTCTATTTCAACATGGACGATGACGCCTGCGTTTTCCACATGATGGGGCAACCGCAAGAAACGCGTCACATTGTGATGCATAACGAACAGGCGGTGATTTCCCCAAGCTGGTCTATCCATTCAGGTGTAGGAACCAGGGCTTATACCTTTATCTGGGGCATGGTCGGTGAAAACCAGGTCTTTGATGATATGGACCACGTTGCCATTAAAGATCTGCGCTAGTCGCGGATATACATGAATAAGGTATTATCATGATTTTAAATGCATTTTCTCTTGAAGGTAAAGTTGCAGTTGTCACCGGTTGTGACACTGGGCTGGGGCAGGGAATGGCGTTGGGTCTGGCGCAAGCGGGCTGTGACATTGTTGGCATCAACATTGTTGAGCCAACAGAGACTATTGAACAGGTCACTGCGCTGGGGCGCCGTTTTTTAAGCCTGACCGCCGATCTGCGTAAGATTGATGGTATTCCAGCACTGCTGGATCGTGCAGTGGCAGAATTTGGTCATATTGATATCCTGGTGAATAACGCCGGATTAATTCGTCGCGAAGATGCTCTCGATTTCAGCGAAAAAGACTGGGACGATGTGATGAATCTGAACATCAAGAGCGTGTTTTTCATGTCCCAGGCGGCGGCGAAGCACTTTATCGCGCAGGGCAATGGCGGCAAGATTATTAATATCGCGTCAATGCTTTCATTCCAGGGCGGGATCCGCGTGCCCTCATACACCGCATCAAAAAGCGGCGTAATGGGTGTGACGCGCCTGATGGCGAACGAATGGGCAAAACACAACATCAACGTTAACGCGATTGCTCCGGGTTACATGGCGACCAACAATACTCAGCAACTGCGGGCTGATGAACAGCGTAGTGCGGAAATTCTGGATCGTATTCCTGCGGGGCGTTGGGGGTTGCCGAGCGATCTGATGGGGCCGGTGGTGTTTCTGGCATCCAGTGCTTCTGACTATGTTAATGGCTACACCATTGCCGTGGATGGTGGCTGGTTAGCACGTTAATTCATTTTGCTTACATTTATGACCCTGTCACATTGGCAGGGTTTTTTATTTCTGATAATCAACATAATCCATATCACGGCTATTAAATAATCCATATCAATTATCAATTGATGAGTTTTATTGGTTTTATATGCTTTAAAATTAGTTGGTTAATTATAATGTCATTAATTTCACTTAATTTTAAAAGTGTAATGTCCATCACATAACTGCATGTGGCAGCAATTTAATCCATATTTATGCTATTTCCGACCTGACACCTGAGTTAATTGTTCACGTATTTTTTCACTATGTCTTACTCTGTGCTGGCAGGAAAAAATGGTTACTATCAATACGGAATCTGCTTTAACGCCGCGCCCTCTGCGCGATACGCGGCGTATGAATATGTTTGTTTCGGTAGCTGCTGCGGTCGCGGGATTGTTATTTGGTCTTGATATCGGGGTTATCGCAGGTGCATTACCGTTTATCACCGATCACTTTGTGCTGACCAGTCGTTTGCAGGAATGGGTGGTCAGTAGCATGATGCTTGGCGCAGCAATCGGTGCGCTGTTTAACGGCTGGCTGTCATTCCGTCTGGGACGTAAATACAGCCTGATGGCTGGTGCTGTGCTGTTCGTATTGGGCTCAATAGGATCAGCGTTTGCCACCAGTGTCGAAATGTTAATCGCTGCCCGTGTGGTTCTGGGGATTGCGGTGGGGATTGCCTCTTACACTGCGCCACTGTATCTCTCTGAAATGGCGAGTGAAAAAGTGCGTGGCAAGATGATCAGTATGTACCAGTTAATGGTCACGCTTGGCATCGTTCTGGCGTTTTTATCCGACACAGCATTCAGCTATAGCGGTAACTGGCGCGCAATGTTAGGTGTTCTTGCCTTACCGGCAGTTGTGTTGATTATTCTGGTGGTCTTCCTGCCGAATAGCCCGCGCTGGCTGGCGGAGAAAGGGCGTCATATTGAGGCGGAAGAAGTGCTGCGTATGCTGCGCGATACGTCGGAAAAAGCGCGAGAAGAACTCAACGAAATTCGTGAAAGCCTGAAATTAAAACAGGGCGGTTGGGCGCTGTTTAAGATCAACCGTAATGTCCGTCGAGCAGTGTTTCTCGGTATGTTGTTGCAGGCGATGCAGCAATTTACCGGTATGAACATCATCATGTACTACGCGCCTCGCATCTTCAAAATGGCGGGCTTTACGACCACAGAACAACAGATGATTGCGACTCTGGTCGTGGGGCTGACATTTATGTTCGCCACCTTTATTGCTGTCTTTACAGTAGATAAAGCGGGGCGTAAACCAGCACTGAAAATTGGTTTTAGCGTGATGGCATTGGGAACTCTGGTGCTGGGCTATTGCCTGATGCAGTTTGATAACGGAACTGCTTCCAGTGGTTTGTCCTGGCTCTCTGTTGGCATGACAATGATGTGCATTGCCGGTTATGCGATGAGCGCCGCGCCAGTGGTGTGGATCCTGTGCTCCGAAATTCAGCCGCTGAAATGCCGCGATTTTGGTATTACCTGCTCGACCACCACAAACTGGGTGTCGAACATGATTATCGGCGCGACCTTCCTGACTCTGCTCGATAGCATTGGTGCGGCAGGTACGTTCTGGCTCTACACTGCGCTGAACATTGCGTTTGTTGGCATCACCTTCTGGCTTATTCCGGAAACCAAGAATGTCACGCTGGAACATATCGAACGTAGACTGATGGCTGGTGAGAAATTGAGAAATATCGGTGTCTGATTTCACAGGCCGGATGTGCTGTACATCCGGCCTTTTTTTCGCTAATAGAGATCTGGCACCAGGCCGTTGAGGCGTTTGTTTCGTTCCTTAATCAGCTCTGTTGCGGTAACTCACATCAGGAGAGAGGAATGAAAACAATTGGTTTGCTGGGAGGAATGAGCTGGGAATCCACCATTCCTTACTATCGCCTGATAAATGAAGGCATTAAACAGCGACTTGGCGGGCTTCACTCTGCGCAAGTGCTGCTACATAGCGTCGATTTTCATGAAATAGAAGAGTGCCAACGTCGCGGTGAGTGGGACAAAACAGGAGAGATTCTTGCCAGTGCGGCGCTTGGATTACAGCGGGCTGGAGCAGAAGGTATTGTGTTATGTACCAATACGATGCACAAAGTTGCAGATGTCATCGAGTCTCGTTGCTCACTGCCTTTCTTACATATTGCGGATGCCACCGGGCGTGCCATCACCCGTGCTGGAATGACGCGCGTGGCGCTGCTGGGAACGCGCTACACCATGGAACAGGATTTTTATCGTGGACGGCTGGCAGAGCAATTTTCTATCGATTGTCTGGTGCCTGAAGCGGATGAGCGGGCGAAAATTAATCAGATTATTTTTGAAGAACTGTGTCTGGGGCAATTTACCGAAACGTCACGCGCTTATTATGCGCAAGTCATTACTCGTCTCGCAGAACAGGGGCGCAGGGCGTGATTTTCGGTTGTACTGAAATTGGTTTACTGGTGCCAGAGGAGCGCAGTGTCCTTCCCGTGTTCGATACCACCGCTCTCCATGCCGAGGATGCCGTCGCCTTTATGCTGTCGTAATTCGCTACAAAATAGCGTTAAGTGAGGCAACCAGATTCGGTAAACCTGCCTGTAAGTGCTCACTAAATGCTTGCACCAGTGCTGATGACGGGCGGTGAAGGGGGCGAATCAGGCTAACGGTAAACGGAACTGCAATGCTAAATCGCCGCACCACTAAACCGCTTGCCGCATAATCCAGTGCGGTGAGCGGGTTAACCACGGAAACTCCCGCCCCCGCCCGTACCATCGCGCAGACTGACGCGGCGCTGTGGGTCTCCACAATCATGCGGCGTTTAACCTGATGTTCATTAAATAGTTGATCCAACAACTGGCGATAGCTATCAGTACGGGAAAGGCTGATGTAATTCTCACCCTGAAAATCTTCCGGCGTTAATACCTCTTTTGCCGCCAGCGAATGCCCCTGTGGTAAAACACAGACTTCATCTAAAGACAGTAATTCAGTACGTTCCGTACCCGCAGGCGTATGCAGCGTCTCTGTGAGGCCTAAATCATGGCGCTGGGCTGAGAGCCACTCTTCAAGTAGCGGCGATTCCTGCGGCACAATGTTTAAGCTGACTTCAGGATAGCGGGCCAGAAACGGTTGCATCAGTGGCGGCAAAAAAGACTGCGAAAAGACCGGCAGGCAGGCAATAGACAGTTCGCCCTGGCGAAACTCGCGCAAACTTTCTGCGGCACTGACAATGCGATCCAGGCCGTACCAGGATCGCTGCACCTCTTCGAACAGCCGCAGCCCTTGCACGGTAGGATGTAATCGTCCACGTACGCGCTCAAACAATTTCAGCCCAATCACTTTTTCAAAGCGCGCCAGTTCGCGGCTGACAGTGGGTTGTGAAGTATGTAGCAGTTGTGCCGCATCAGTCAGGCTTCCGGCGGTCATCACCGCATGAAAAATTTCAATATGACGTAAGTTAACGGCGGCCATCTGCTTAATCTCATTCTTCGGTAATCCATATCATTTTTGCATAGACCTGGCATAAATCGATATTTTTTATTCTTTTTATGATGTGGCGTAATCATAAAAAAGCACTTATTCAGATTGTTGACAATGTGCGCTTTGTTGATGCGCCTACAAGATCTTGCAAATTCAATATATTGCAGGAGCTATGTAGGCCTGATAAACGAAGTGCATCAGGCAATGTTTTATTCGCCGTCAGCCTCACTTATTCGGAGTTTGTTATGCCACATTCACTGTTCAGCACCGATACCGATCTCACCGCCGAAAATCTGCTGCGCTTGCCTGCAGAATTCGGTTGCCCGGTTTGGGTCTACGATGCACAAATCATTCGTCGGCAGATTGCGGCTCTGAAGCAGTTTGATGTGGTGCGCTTTGCGCAGAAAGCCTGCTCCAATATCCATATTTTGCGCTTAATGCGAGAGCAGGGCGTGAAAGTAGATTCCGTCTCGTTGGGCGAAATCGAGCGCGCGCTGGCGGCGGGATACAATCCACAAACGCATCCCGATGATATTGTTTTTACCGCTGATGTTATCGACCAGGCTACGCTCGAGCGTGTCAGTGAATTACAAATTCCGGTGAATGCGGGTTCTGTCGATATGCTCGACCAACTAGGCCAGGTTTCGCCAGGGCATCGGGTATGGCTGCGCGTTAACCCGGGGTTTGGTCACGGACATAGCCAAAAAACCAATACCGGCGGCGAAAACAGTAAGCACGGTATCTGGTATACCGATCTTCCCGCCGCACTGGAAGTAATACAGCGGCATCAATTGCAGCTGGTCGGCATTCACATGCATATTGGTTCCGGTGTTGACTATGCGCATCTGGAACAGGTGTGTGGTGCGATGGTGCGGCAGGTTATCGACTTTGGTCAGGATTTACAGGCGATTTCTGCTGGCGGTGGGCTTTCTGTTCCTTATCAGCAGGGAGAAGAAGCGGTTGATACCGAACATTATTATGGCCTGTGGAATGCGGCACGTGAGCAGATCGCTCATCATTTGGGTCACCCTGTGAAACTGGAAATTGAACCGGGTCGCTTCCTGGTGGCGCAGTCTGGTGTATTGATTACCCAGGTGCGAAGCGTCAAACAGATGGGGAGCCGCCACTTTGTGCTGGTTGACGCCGGGTTTAACGATCTGATGCGTCCGGCAATGTACGGCAGTTACCATCACATTAGCGCACTGGCGGCTGATGGTCATTCCCTTGAGCACGCACCAACGGTGGAAACCGTTGTCGCCGGGCCGCTATGTGAATCGGGGGATGTTTTTACCCAGCAGGAGGGGGGGAATGTCGAAACTCGTGCTTTGCCGGAAGTGAAAGCGGGGGATTATCTGGTACTGCATGATACTGGCGCATATGGCGCGTCAATGTCATCAAACTACAATAGCCGCCCACTGCTGCCAGAAGTTCTGTTTGATAATGGTCAGGCGCGGTTGATTCGCCGTCGCCAGACCATTGAAGAATTACTGGCGCTTGAGCTGCTTTAATCGCGGCTAGTTGCTGGAGGCGTTATGACTTGCCTCCAGAGACGGTGTTGAAACTGAATGGCGACGTACCAGCGTTGGACTAAAGACGTTGGTAATTTCAGGAAGCGGGTGATTGTTCGCCAGTGCCAAAGCCAGTTCGGCAGCCTGAGTCGCCATCGTTACAATTGGATAGCGTACTGTCGTCAAACGCGGACGCACATAGCGTGATACCAGCACATCATCAAAGCCAATCAATGAAATCTCACCCGGTACATCAATACCATTATCATTGAGTACACCCATCGCGCCCGCCGCCATTGAATCGTTATAACAGGCCACGGCAGTGAAATTTCGCCCCCTTCCCAGCAGTTCAGTCATTGCCTGTTCGCCGCCGCTTTCATCCGGTTCGCCAAAAGTTACCAGCCGATCATTGGCCGGAATACCGCTTTCGGCAAGGGCATCGTAATAACCCTGCAGACGATCTTCGGCGTCAGAAATAGAGTGGTTAGAGCAGAGATAACCAATGCGAGTATGGCCTTGTTGAATCAAATGACGCGTCGCCAGCCAGGCACCATAACGATCGTCCAGTGCGATGCAACGATTCTCAAACCCCGGAAGGATTCGGTTGATCAGCACCATACCGGGCATTTGTTTCATCAATGCTGTCAAATCGGCATCGGGAATCATTTTGGCATGAACGACCAGTGCGGCGCAGCGATGGCGGATCAACTGCTCAATGGCCTGACGTTCTTTTTGTTCGTTGTGGTAACCATTACCAATCAATAAAAAATTACCCGTGTGATAAGCCACCTGTTCAACCGCTTTCACCATTGCGCCGAAAAAAGGATCGGAGACATCGCCAACAATCAAACCAACAGTTTCGGTGGCTTGTTGTGCCAGCGCCCGGGCGTTGGCGTTCGGGTGATAGCTAAGAGACTCCATTGCACTATGTACAGCCAGCCGGGAAGCTTCGCTGGCTTTGGGAGAATTATTAATGACGCGGGAAACTGTGGCGACTGAAACGCCTGCCAGTCGGGCTACATCCTTTATGGTCGCCATGAAAATACCTTTGTGGGTAAACGCTTACATTGTGTCAGTGTTACGGAAAACGTCCGTTGGTTCAAGGGGCGTGGTACTTTCAGCGCGGGGAATGTGAGCGAAACGCAAATAATTAAGACAAAAAAAGAGATTGCAAACCTTTGGTTACACTTTGCGAAACGCTGTTGCGATTGACCGCTGGTGGCGTTTGGCTTCAGATTGATAAAGTGGTGATCCCAGAGGTATTGATAGGTGAAGTCAACTTCGGGTTGATCACATGAATTACACCAACCTGCGCAGATGCGCAGGTTTTTTTTGTCTGTCATCAATCTGTAACAGTAACCGATAATTTACACACCTGGTTGCATTTCCCTTCACTCCTTTGCGTTTTCTCGCTGGCGAACAGTCTGTGTGCAGACCACAATCAAGATCCCAGAGGTATTGATTGGTGAGATTATTCGGTACGCTCTTCGTACCCTGTCTCTTGCACCAGCCTGCGCGGATGCGCAGGTTTTTTTTCGCACCCATTTTACTGTCGCTCGCGTTCTCCTTCTGGTGTAATCTCGCACCATTCGCTTTTACTGAAGAATGAGCAAAGGGAGTTGGAATGCTTTTTAGCTTTTTTCGTAATTTGTGCCGTGTCCTGTACCGTGTTCGCGTGACAGGCGACACCCAGGCACTGAAGGGCGAGCGCGTTCTTATCACGCCCAATCACGTCTCATTTATTGATGGCATATTACTGGCGCTGTTTTTACCCGTTCGCCCTGTCTTTGCCGTTTACACCTCCATCAGCCAGCAGTGGTATATGCGTTGGCTGAAATCATTTATCGACTTCGTTCCCCTCGACCCGACGCAACCTATGGCAATTAAACATCTGGTACGTCTGGTGGAACAGGGCCGACCGGTGGTGATTTTCCCTGAAGGACGAATCACGACAACCGGCTCGCTGATGAAAATCTACGATGGCGCGGGTTTTGTCGCTGCGAAGTCAGGTGCGACAGTCATTCCAGTGCGTATTGAAGGGGCGGAACTTACGCACTTCAGCCGCCTGAAAGGTCTGGTTAAACGTCGCTTGTTCCCGCAAATTCATCTGCATATTTTACCACCAACGCAGGTACAGATGCCGGATGCGCCGCGTGCCCGTGACCGTCGCAAAATCGCTGGCGAAATGCTGCATCAAATTATGATGGAAGCGCGTATGGCAGTGCGCCCGCGTGAAACGTTGTACGAATCCTTTTTGAGTGCGATGTACCGCTTCGGTGCGGGTAAAAAGTGTGTCGAAGATGTCAATTTTACCCCTGACACCTATCGTAAATTACTTACTAAAACGCTGTTTGTCGGGCGCATTCTTGAAAAATACAGTGTTGAAGGGGAACGCATCGGCTTAATGCTGCCCAATGCGGGCATCAGTGCGGCAGTGATTTTCGGAGCCATCGCACGTCGTCGCATTCCCGCAATGATGAACTACACCGCCGGGGTAAAAGGGCTGACCAGCGCCATTACGGCGGCTGAAATCAAAACCATCTTCACTTCCCGCCAGTTTCTCGATAAAGGCAAACTCTGGCATCTGCCGGAACAGTTAACTCAGGTACGTTGGGTCTATCTGGAAGATTTAAAAGCGGACGTCACCACTGCCGACAAAGTGTGGATCTTCGCGCATCTGCTGGTGCCGCGCCTGGCACAGGTAAAACAGCAGCCAGAAGAAGAGGCGCTGATCCTCTTTACCTCCGGTTCTGAAGGTCATCCGAAAGGTGTTGTCCATAGCCATAAAAGCATTCTGGCGAACGTCGAGCAGATTAAAACCATTGCCGACTTCACCACCAACGATCGCTTTATGTCGGCATTGCCACTGTTCCACTCTTTTGGTCTGACTGTTGGCCTGTTTACGCCCCTGCTGACGGGCGCAGAAGTCTTCCTTTATCCAAGCCCGCTGCATTACCGCATTGTGCCGGAACTGGTGTACGACCGCAGTTGTACTGTGCTCTTTGGCACCTCGACCTTCCTCGGTCACTACGCGCGCTTTGCCAACCCGTATGATTTCTATCGTCTACGCTATGTGGTGGCAGGCGCAGAGAAACTGCAAGAAAGCACCAAACAGCTTTGGCAGGATAAATTTGGCCTGCGCATTCTTGAAGGTTACGGTGTGACGGAATGCGCGCCGGTGGTGTCCATCAACGTACCGATGGCGGCGAAACCAGGTACGGTAGGGCGTATTTTGCCTGGTATGGATGCTCGGCTGCTGGCGGTTCCGGGTATCGAAGACGGTGGTCGCCTGCAACTGAAAGGGCCGAACATTATGAACGGCTACCTGCGGGTAGAGAAGCCGGGTGTGCTGGAAGTGCCCACCGCCGAGAATGTTCGCGGCGAGATGGATCGCGGCTGGTATGACACGGGCGATATCGTGCGTTTCGACGAGCAGGGCTTTGTGCAGATTCAGGGGCGCGCGAAACGCTTTGCCAAAATTGCAGGCGAAATGGTGTCGCTGGAAATGGTGGAACAACTGGCTATTGGCGTTTCACCAGACAAAATGCATGCCACTGCGATTAAGAGCGATGCCAGCAAAGGTGAGGCGCTGGTGCTTTTCACCACGGACAGTGAACTGGCGCGCGATAAACTGCAACAGTATGCCCGCGAGCACGGCGTGCCGGAACTTGCCGTACCGCGCGACATTCGCTATCTGAAACAGATGCCATTACTGGGCAGTGGTAAACCTGACTTTGTCACGTTGAAAAGCTGGGTAGACGAAGCGGAACAACACGATGAGTGAGTCAGTGCACACTAACACTTCGCTGTGGTCGAAGGGGATGAAAGCGGTTATCGTCGCGCAGTTTCTCTCTGCGTTTGGCGATAACGCGCTGCTGTTTGCCACTCTGGCGTTACTGAAAGCACAGTTTTATCCGGAGTGGAGTCAGCCCGTCCTGCAAATGGTGTTTGTAGGTGCTTACATTCTTTTTGCGCCGTTTGTCGGGCAGGTGGCCGATAGCTTTGCCAAAGGTCGGGTGATGATGTTTGCCAACGGTCTTAAGCTGCTGGGTGCTGCCAGTATCTGCTTTGGCATCAATCCCTTTCTCGGCTATACGCTGGTCGGCGTGGGAGCAGCGGCGTATTCACCGGCGAAATACGGCATTCTTGGTGAATTGACCACTGGCAGCAAGTTAGTGAAAGCTAACGGTTTAATGGAAGCCTCCACCATTGCAGCGATTTTGCTCGGTTCCGTAGCCGGTGGTGTACTGGCTGACTGGCATGTCCTGGTCGCTCTGGCAGCATGTGCGCTGGCCTACGGTGGTGCGGTCGTCGCCAATATCTACATTCCAAAACTGGCGGCGGCGCGTCCGGGGCAGTCGTGGAATCTCATCAACATGACCCGCAGTTTCCTGAATGCCTGCACCTCGTTATGGCGCAATGGCGAAACGCGATTTTCGCTGGTAGGCACCAGTTTGTTCTGGGGAGCAGGCGTCACGCTGCGTTTCCTGTTAGTGCTTTGGGTGCCGGTGGCGCTGGGCATTACCGATAACGCTACGCCGACCTATCTCAACGCCATGGTGGCGATTGGCATCGTGGTTGGTGCCGGCGCGGCAGCGAAGCTGGTCACGCTGGAAACCGTTTCACGCTGTATGCCCGCCGGGATTTTAATTGGCGTGGTGGTGCTGATTTTCTCCCTGCAACATGAGCTGCTGCCAGCCTATGCCTTGCTGATGTTGATTGGCGTGCTGGGCGGCTTTTTTGTCGTTCCATTGAATGCGTTACTCCAGGAACGAGGTAAAAAAAGCGTCGGGGCGGGGAATGCGATTGCAGTACAGAACCTGGGCGAAAACAGTGCCATGTTGCTGATGTTGGGGATTTATTCACTGGCGGTAATGGTGGGGATTCCGGTCGTGCCCATTGGCATTGGCTTCGGTGCGCTGTTTGCGCTGGCAATAACGGCGCTGTGGGTCTGGCAACGCCGTCATTAATATTTAACGCCGGGTAACCCGGCGCTAATGCTTAAGGTGCCGGATAAGTATAAACCTGATGCACCGCTTCAATTTCTGCTAACACATCTTCGCTCAATTGCAGATGCAGACTGTCGACGTTGGTTTTCAACTGTTCCATCGTCGTTGCGCCCAGCAGCGTGCTGGCAACAAACAGTTGGCGGCGTACAAAAGCGAGCGCCATCTGAGCAGGATCGAGACCATGACGTCTGGCAATATCAACATACGCCGCGACAGCTTTTTGCGTTTGCTCACCACTATAACGGGTGAAGCGACTAAAGAGCGTATTACGCGCACCAGCCGGTTTTGCACCATTGAGATATTTACCGGTCAGCGTGCCGAAACCCAGGCACGAATAGGCCAGTAACTCGACGCCTTCATACTGGCTGACTTCCGCCAGACCCACTTCAAAGCTGCGGTTTAACAGACTATAGGGGTTCTGAATAGTGACGATGCGCGGCAGATCGTGTTTGTCCGCCAGATGTAGATAACGCATTACGCCAAATGCGGTTTCATTCGACACGCCGATATAACGAATTTTCCCTGCGCGTTGGTATTCTGCCAGTGCATCCAGCGTATCCAGCAGCGAAACCGCAGGCGCGGAATCCGTCCAGCTATAACCGAGTTTGCCGAAGCAGTTGGTCGGGCGCTGCGGCCAGTGCACCTGATAAAGATCGAGGTAATCAGTCTGTAGGCGCTTGAGGCTGTCATGCAGAGCTTCGCGGATATTCTTCCTGTCCAGCGCCTGATCAGGGCGAATACCCTTGTCATTGTTGCGCGACGGTCCGCTCACTTTGGAGGCGATAATTAATTTTTCGCGGTTGCCATGTTTTGCCAGCCAGTTACCGACATAGGTTTCGGTCAGACCCTGAGTTTCGGGGCGCGGCGGTACAGGGTACATCTCGGCAACGTCGATAAGATTAATGCCCTGAGCGACGGCATAGTCGAGTTGTGCGTGGGCGTCGGCTTCGCTGTTCTGTTCACCAAACGTCATCGTGCCAAGCCCCAGCGTGCTGACTTCCAGCGAGCTGTGGGGTATACGGTGATATTGCATAGCCGTTTCCTTTTTATAATCACGACATAAGGAATATAAAAATGGCAGAGGGAAGGGAAAAGGGAAAGCGAAAAATCTTAAGGCCAGCCGGATGCTGACCTTATTTTTTAACGTTCAATAATTTGCGAGACATCATCGCGGTTAATTTGCATCGCGTTACCTTGTTGATCGTGATAACTCACAAGCCCGGTATCATCGTCAATTTCCGGTTTTCCATCAGTCAGGATCATTCGACCATCTTTAGTTGCCATCACATAATCGCTGCTACAACCGGAAACAGCAAATGCCAGTCCGACTGCGGAAATTAATACTGCCCATTTTTTCATCCGGTTATCCTCATTAAGCCCATCAATGATAATAGTCTGTTTATAATCTGACGTTATACATCTTGAAAGCAGGAAAGTCTTAAACTGTGAGAATAAAGGGAAGACGTTCGCTCTCCCACAGGAGAGCGAACGGAATATCAGAGCGGGTTCTTTTTATTGCGAATCAGGTTGAGGCTTTCTACTGCAATGGAGAAGAACATTGCGAAGTAGATGTAACCTTTCGGTACGTGGATATCGAAACTTTCCAGGATCAGGGTAAAGCCCACCAGAATCAAGAAAGAGAGCGCCAGCATTTTTACCGAAGGGTGGCGTTCAACAAAATCACCAATCGAACGTGCGGCGAACATCATCACTCCTACGGCAATGACGACGGCCGCCATCATAATAAACAGGTGATCCGACAGACCCACGGCGGTAATCACCGAATCGAGGCTGAAAATAATATCCAGCAGCATAATCTGCACGATAGCGCCGAGGAATGATGAAACACGTGTTTTCAGCCCTTCTTCTTCGCCTTCGATAGACTCGTGGATCTCCTTACTGGCTTTCCAGATAAGGAACAGACCACCCAGCAGCAGAATCAAATCACGAGCGGAAATTTCCTGACTGAAAATTGTAAAAAGCGGATTCGTCAGACGCGTAACCCAGGCAATCGACGCCAGCAGCGCCAGACGCATAATCATGGCTCCCGCCAGTCCCAGACGCCGCGCGTGACCACGCTGTGCGGTGGGCAACTTTGCGACCACCAGAGAAAGGAAAATAATATTATCGATCCCAAGAACGATCTCCAGCAGCGTCAGCGTACCGAGCGCAAGCCAGGCGTTAGGATCGGTTATCCATGCAAATAACATCTAAAAAGCCCTGCCAAAAAAATGAAGCGGTAATTATATGCCCGGAATGCAGCAGGTCAAAGCGATGGCTACTGGATCAAAAAATGACGCGCCAGCAGTGCGCTGGTGAAATTCTTTTTCAGATAAAATCCGCGCGGCAGTGTCAGAATTCGTTCACCCTCGGCGCCAATGGCTTCGGTGAGTGCTTTCGCATTCGCCGCTTTCGGTCGTATTTGCAAATATTCCCCGTGACGAGCGGTGATTCGCTCAACCTGACCGAGAACAATCATATCCATTAATTCTTCCCAGTCTTCGCGTAGCTGGCGGTCTTCCTCTTCGTTCGGACTCCACAGCAACGGTGCTCCTACGCGACGCTGCGCCAGTGGGATGCTGCGCTCGCCTTCAACCGGTATCCATAACACTCGTTTGAGTTTGTGGCGCACGTGGCTGGTTTCCCAGGTCACACCGCTATTGCCAGTTAACGGTGCAACACAAACGAATGTCGTTTCCAGCGGGCGACCAAGACTATCTACAGGTATAGTTTTAAGTTCCACGCCTAAAGCGGCAAAATCTTGTTCTGGTTTACTCCCTGCGCTGGCGCCAAGCCAGATCTCCAGTAACACACCGATCCAACCTTTATCGCGTTTTAAATTCTCCGGCGTAACCAATCCGGCAAGTGCTGCCAGTTCTCCAAGGGTGTAACCAGAAAGTTGCTGTGCTTGCGCTAATAACTGCGCTTCAGTTTCGGGGGGAGAGGGCAATGGGCGAGGTTGAGACATGGCATTACACCTTGATTAAAAAATGAGCATCTATTTTGTACCGAATATTCAGAGTGTAACTTTTTCCACAAGCGTTATTCAATTCTATGATTTATCTTGTTTTTTAATTCACAGGTGACGGTGTTGCGCAACGTCCTGGTAGGTTTTCCAATTCTGGTCACTGAAAATAAACAGGATCTTACACCATGTTATCCACAGAAAGCTGGGATAACTGTGAAAAACCTTCACTACTGTTTCCATTTACAGCCTTGACGTGCGACGAAACTCTAATTTTTAGTGGTTCGGTGCTTAACTTAGTGGCACATTCTGTGGATAAATACAACGTTGGTTGATCTTTCGCCAACGCGTGAATGAGTGGTGTGATATGGGTCACGAATTTCTCTGTTTTATCAATATTTATGTGTTTAATATATTGATTAATAACGAATATTTTAAAGTGTATTTTAGCGGCTGTTTCAGAATGCTCTGGGTTTTCCCGTGGTAATTCCGTAGTTCTTCACAACTCTATCCACAGAAAAGGTGAATAAAAACGGCTATCCACCCCGTCCTCTGTTTATAACTCTGCACTTAACTGTGAGTTATTCAATTGTTATTAGTGTGTAATGCCCTGCAGAGAGTGGTTTACCGTCTTCCTGGAGTATGAAACAATCATTCGTATATAAAGCTTTATTTTGAGGTAGTCCGGTGATTGATGACGATGGCTACCGCCCAAACGTAGGTATCGTGATTTGTAATCGTCAGGGGCAAGTGATGTGGGCCCGGCGATTTGGTCAGCACTCCTGGCAATTTCCGCAAGGCGGAATTAATCCCGGAGAATCCGCAGAACAGGCGATGTACCGTGAATTGTTTGAAGAAGTAGGATTAAGCCGTAAAGACGTTCGAATCCTTGCTTCAACGCGTAACTGGTTGCGCTACAAATTACCGAAACGTTTGGTGCGTTGGGACACGAAGCCGGTGTGTATCGGCCAAAAACAAAAATGGTTTCTCTTGCAGCTGGTGAGCGGCGATGCGGAAATCAATATGCAAACCAGCAGTACACCAGAGTTTGACGGCTGGCGATGGGTAAGTTACTGGTATCCGGTCAGACAGGTGGTGTCATTTAAACGTGATGTCTACCGTAGGGTAATGAAAGAGTTCGCAAGTGTTGTGATGGCGCTGCAAGAAAATACGCCTAAACCACAAAACGTATCTGCTTATCGACGTAAAAGAGGTTAAGTCACGCCCATTATGCTCACTCGCCTGCGCGAAATAGTCGAAAAGGTAGCCAGTGCACCACGCCTGAATGAGGCGTTAAATATTCTGGTTACCGACATCTGTCTTGCGATGGATACCGAGGTCTGTTCGGTCTACCTGGCCGATCACGACCGACGTTGTTACTACCTGATGGCGACCCGGGGATTAAAAAAGCCACGTGGTCGCACCGTAACGCTCGCGTTTGATGAAGGGATCGTCGGCCTGGTTGGCAGGCTGGCGGAACCGATAAACCTTGCGGATGCGCAAAAACACCCCAGCTTCAAATATATCCCCTCCGTAAAAGAAGAACGTTTCCGCGCGTTTTTAGGCGTGCCAATTATTCAACGTCGCCAGTTACTTGGTGTACTGGTGGTACAGCAACGAGAGTTGCGGCAGTACAACGAAAGTGAAGAATCTTTCCTGGTGACGCTTGCCACCCAGATGGCAGCTATTCTTTCTCAGTCGCAGTTGACTGCCTTGTTTGGGCAATATCGCCAGACGCGAATCCGCGCATTACCGGCAGCGCCCGGCGTGGCGATTGCTGAAGGCTGGCAGGATGCCACGTTACCCTTAATGGAACAGGTGTATCAGGCATCAACGCTGGATCCGGCTCTGGAACGCGAGCGACTGACCGGGGCGCTGGAAGAAGCGGCTAACGAGTTTCGTCGCTACAGCAAACGCTTTGCCGCCGGTGCACAAAAAGAAACGGCGGCTATTTTCGATCTTTACTCACACCTGCTTTCCGACACGCGTCTGCGTCGCGAATTATTTGACGAGGTGGATAAAGGCTCAGTTGCAGAGTGGGCGGTGAAAACGGTCATTGAAAAATTCGCCGAACAGTTTGCTGCGCTAAGTGATAGCTATCTCAAAGAGCGAGCCGGTGATTTACGTGCGCTGGGCCAGCGATTGTTGTTTCACCTTGATGATGCCAACCAGGGGGCGAACGCCTGGCCGGAACGTTTCATTCTGGTGGCTGATGAACTGTCAGCGACAACCCTTGCAGAGCTGCCTCAGGATCGCTTAGTCGGCGTTGTCGTGCGCGATGGCGCAGCCAACTCCCATGCTGCGATTATGGTACGTGCGCTGGGGATCCCTACCGTGATGGGCGCGGACATTCAGCCTTCGGTGCTGCATCGTCGCACACTGATCGTTGACGGTTATCGTGGTGAATTGCTGGTCGACCCGGAGCCGGTGCTGCTGCAAGAATATCAGCGGCTGATTAGCGAAGAGATTGAGCTTAGTCGTCTGGCGGAAGATGACGTCAATTTACCCGCGCAGTTAAAAAGCGGCGAGCGCATAAAAGTCATGCTCAATGCGGGATTAAGCCCGGAACATGAAGAAAAACTGGGCAGTCGCATTGATGGTATCGGTCTTTATCGCACTGAAATCCCTTTCATGCTGCAAAGTGGTTTCCCGTCGGAAGAAGAACAGGTGGCGCAGTATCAGGGGATGCTGCAAATGTTCAATGATAAACCCGTCACCTTGCGTACGCTGGATGTCGGTGCTGACAAACAACTGCCTTACATGCCGATCAGCGAAGAGAATCCATGCCTGGGATGGCGTGGGATTCGCATTACGCTCGATCAGCCGGAGATCTTCTTGATCCAGGTGCGGGCGATGTTGCGCGCCAATGCTGCAACGGGCAACCTGCACATTCTGTTGCCAATGGTCACAAGCCTGGATGAAGTTGACGAAGCGCGTCGCCTGATTGAACGTGCCGGACGTGAAGTTGAGGAGATGATCGGTTACGCAATTCCCAAACCACGCATCGGTATCATGCTGGAAGTACCTTCAATGGTATTTATGCTGCCGCATCTGGCAAATCGGGTTGATTTTATCTCTGTTGGCACCAACGATCTGACTCAATACATCCTGGCCGTTGATCGCAATAACACCCGGGTCGCGAACATTTATGACAGTCTTCATCCTGCAATGTTACGTGCTCTGGCGATGATCGCCCGTGAGGCGGAAACGCAGGGAATCGATCTGCGTTTATGCGGTGAAATGGCGGGCGATCCCATGTGCGTGGCAATCCTCATTGGGCTGGGGTATCGCCATCTGTCGATGAACGGACGTTCTGTCGCGCGCGTCAAATACCTGCTGCGGCGCATTGATTTTGCCGAAGCAGAAAATCTTGCGCAGCGCAGCCTGAAAGCGCAACTGGCGACCGAAGTTCGTCATCAGGTCGCGGCATTTATGGAGCGTCGCGGTATGGGCGGGCTGATTCGCGGGGGGTTATAGCGCGGATCATATACATATCTTTTAACGGTATCCGGCAACCAGCCAGGTTCCCTTGTGCTATTATTCGCACCTTTGGAGCGCCTGAAACCTGCGGCGCGCATTTCAATCGCTGTTCTCTTTCAGCGAAATAACAAGAACTTGTGGTGACAGATGACCAGTAGCTATCTGCATTTTCCGGAATTTGATCCGGTCATTTTCTCAATAGGACCCGTTGCGCTTCACTGGTACGGCCTGATGTATCTGGTGGGTTTCATTTTTGCGATGTGGCTGGCTGGGCGTCGGGCTAGCCGTCCGGGCAGTGGCTGGACCAAAAATGAAGTTGAAAACTTACTCTATGCGGGCTTCCTCGGCGTCTTCCTTGGCGGACGTATTGGTTATGTTCTGTTCTACAACTTCCCGCAGTTTATGGCCGATCCGCTGTATCTGTTCCGTGTCTGGGACGGCGGCATGTCTTTCCACGGCGGTCTGATTGGCGTGATTGTGGTGATGATTATCTTCGCCCGCCGCACCAAACGTTCCTTCTTCCAGGTGTCTGATTTTATAGCACCGCTCATTCCATTTGGCCTTGGAGCCGGGCGTCTGGGCAACTTTATTAACGGTGAATTGTGGGGGCGCGTTGATCCGAACTTCCCGTTTGCCATGCTGTTCCCAGGCTCCCGTACTGAAGACATTCTGCTGCTGCAAAACAACCCTCAGTGGCAATCTATTTTCGACACCTACGGCGTACTACCGCGTCATCCGTCGCAACTTTACGAGATGCTGCTGGAAGGTGTGGTGCTGTTTATTATCCTCAACTTGTATATCCGTAAACCGCGCCCGATGGGGGCTGTCTCGGGCTTGTTCCTGATTGGCTATGGCGCGTTTCGCATCATTGTTGAGTTTTTCCGCCAGCCCGATGCGCAGTTCACCGGCGCATGGGTGCAGTACATCAGCATGGGGCAAATTCTTTCCATCCCGATGATTGTCGCGGGTGTTTTCATGATGGTCTGGGCATATCGTCGCAGCCCACAGCAACACGTTTCCTGAGGAACCATGAAACAGTATTTAGAACTGATGCAAAAAGTGCTCGACGAAGGCACACAGAAAAACGACCGTACCGGAACCGGAACGCTTTCCATTTTTGGTCATCAGATGCGTTTTAACCTGCAGGATGGATTCCCGTTAGTGACAACCAAACGTTGCCACCTGCGTTCCATTATCCACGAGCTGCTGTGGTTCCTGAAGGGCGACACTAACATTGCTTATCTGCACGAAAACAATGTCACCATCTGGGACGAATGGGCCGATGAAAACGGCGATCTTGGTCCGGTTTATGGTAAACAGTGGCGCGCCTGGCCAACGCCGGATGGTCGTCATATTGACCAGATCACTACGGTACTGAACCAGCTGAAAAACGACCCGGATTCCCGCCGCATTATTGTTTCGGCATGGAACGTAGGCGAACTGGATAAAATGGCGTTGGCTCCGTGCCATGCGTTCTTCCAGTTCTATGTGGCAGATGGCAAACTCTCTTGCCAGCTTTATCAGCGTTCCTGCGACGTCTTCCTCGGCCTGCCGTTTAACATTGCCAGCTACGCGTTACTGGTGCATATGATGGCGCAGCAGTGCGATCTGGAAGTGGGTGATTTTGTCTGGACCGGTGGCGATACGCACCTGTACAGCAATCATATGGATCAAACCCATCTGCAATTAAGTCGTGAACCGCGTCCGCTGCCGAAGCTGATTATCAAACGTAAACCTGAATCCATCTTCGACTACCGTTTCGAAGACTTTGAGATTGAAGGCTACGATCCGCATCCGGGAATTAAAGCGCCGGTTGCTATCTAAATTACGCAACATCCTGCCAGAGCCGACGCCAGTGTGCGTCGGTTTTTTTTATCCTTCGCTAAATTCTTCGAGACGCCTTCCCGAAATTTTGCAACGCCCTGCAACAGCGTAAATAGTCCGGAAGACGCGCCGAAGAATGAGAAACTGGCCCTCGTCTTTTTTTCTCCTCGTCGCATACTGCCGGCATGAAAACACAACGTGGTTATACGCTGATTGAAACGCTGGTTGCGATGCTGATTTTGGTCATGCTAAGCGCAAGTGGACTTTATGGCTGGCAATACTGGCAGCAGTCGCAACGGCTATGGCAAACCGCCAGCCAGGCGCGGGACTATTTGCTCTATTTACGTGAGGATGCCAACTGGCATAACCGCGACCACAGTATCAGCGTTATCAGAGAGGGGAAGTTATGGTGTCTTGTGAGTTCTGCCGCAGGGGCGAATGCCTGCCATGGCAGTTCACCGTTGGTCTTTGTGCCACGCTGGCCCGACGTAGAAATGAGCGACCTGACGCCTTCGCTCACTTTCTTTGGCCTGCGCAATACCGCATGGGCCGGGCATATTCGCTTCAAAAATTCAGCGGGAGAGTGGTGGCTGGTGGTTTCGCCGTGGGGAAGGCTCCGGCTTTGCCAGAAAGGAGAAACAGAAGGATGCCTGTAAAAGAGCAAGGATTTTCTCTGCTGGAAGTTTTGATTGCTATGGCGATCAGTAGCGTACTGTTGCTGGGGGCTGCACGATTTCTGCCTGTATTACAGCGTGAAAGTTTGACGAGCACCCGTAAGCTGGCGCTGGAAGATGAAATCTGGCTGCGGATATTTACAGTCGCGAAGCATCTCCAGAGAGCAGGTTATTGTCATGGGAGCTGTACTGGCGAGGGGCTGGTCATTGTCGGGCAGGGGGACTGTATCATTGTGCAGTGGGATGCGAACAGTAACGGTATCTGGGAGAGCGAACCGGTAAAAGAGTCCGACCAGATTGGATTTCGTCTGAAGGAGCATGTGCTGGAAACGCTACGCGGTGCGACATCTTGTGAAGGTAAGGGCTGGGATAAAGTCACTAATCCGGATGCCATCATTATCGATACTTTTCAGGTCGTGCGTCAGGATGTCAGTGGTTTCTCGCCGGTGTTGACGGTGAATATGCGGGGCGCCAGTAAGGCTGAACCACAAACCGTGGTGGATGCCAGCTATAGCGTAACAGGATTCAACCTGTGAATCGTGAACGGGGAGTTTCATCGCTGGCACTGGTTCTAATGTTGCTGGTTTTGGGCAGCTTGCTGCTACAGGGAATGAGCCAACAGGATCGCAGTTTTGCCTCTCGGGTGACTATGGAAAGCCAGTCATTGCGCCGCCAGGCTATCGTACAGTCGGCGCTGGAATGGGGCAAAATGCACTCCTGGCAGACACAACCCGCAGTTCAGTGCTCACAGTACGCTGCAACCGGTGCCCGAGTTTGTCTGCGTCTACTGGCAGATAATCAAACCTTGCTGATTGCCGGTTATGAAGGCGTTTCATTATGGCGAACAGGCGAAGTGAACGATGGAAACATTGTTTTTTCGTCACGCGGCTGGAGTGATTTTTGTCCGCAGAAAGAGGGGGCGTTATGTCAGCTTCCCTGAAGAATCAACAAGGCTTTAGCCTGCCGGAAGTGATGTTGGCGATGGTGCTGATGGTGATGATTGTCACTGCGTTATCGGGGTATCAGAGAACATTAATGAACAGTCTTGCCAGCAGAAACCAGTATCTGCAACTCTGGCGGCATGGCTGGCAGCAAACGCAACTGCGCGCGATTTCGCCACCTGCCAACTGGCAGGTTAACCGAATGCAGACATCGCAGGCGGGATGTGTCAGCATCAGCGTTACGTTAGTTTCACCCGGGGGCAGAGAAGGCGAGATGACCCGCCTGCATTGCCCGAATCGTCAGTAGTCAGGAGCCGCTATGCTAAGGGTCTACCATTCCAATCGTCTGGACGTGCTGGAAGCGTTGATGGAGTTTATCGTCGAACGCGAACGGCTGGACGATCCTTTCGAACCAGAAATGATTCTGGTGCAAAGTACCGGTATGGCGCAGTGGCTGCAAATGACGCTGTCGCAGAAGTTCGGCATTGCGGCAAACATTGATTTCCCGCTGCCGGCGAGCTTTATCTGGGATATGTTCGTCCGCGTATTGCCGGAGATCCCCAAAGAGAGCGCCTTCAACAAACAGAGCATGAGCTGGAAACTGATGACTCTGCTGCCGCAACTGCTGGATCGCGAAGATTTTACCCTGTTGCGTCATTACCTGACTGACGATAGCGACAAGCGCAAGCTGTTTCAGCTTTCCTCAAAAGCGGCGGATCTGTTTGACCAGTATCTGGTCTATCGCCCGGACTGGCTGGCACAGTGGGAAGCGGGGCGCCTGGTTGAAGGGCTGGGAGAAGCGCAGGTCTGGCAAGCACCGTTGTGGAAGGCGCTGGTGGAATATACCCATGAACTGGGGCAACCGCGCTGGCACCGTGCCAATCTCTATCAACGCTTTATCGAAACGCTGGAGTCCGCGACGACCTGCCCGCCGGGGTTACCTTCGCGCGTCTTTATATGCGGTATTTCCGCGTTACCGCCTGTTTATCTACAGGCGCTACAGGCGCTGGGTAAACATATTGAAATCCATCTTCTGTTTACCAATCCCTGCCGTTATTACTGGGGCGATATTAAAGATCCGGCTTATCTGGCGAAACTGCTGACTCGCCAGCGCCGACACAGTTTTGAAGATCGCGAATTGCCGCTTTTCCGCGATAGCGAAAACGCCGGACAGTTGTTTAACAGCGACGGCGAACAGGATGTTGGCAACCCGCTACTGGCCTCATGGGGCAAGCTGGGGCGCGACTACATCTATCTGCTTGCCGATCTCCAGAGCAGTCAGGAGCTGGACGCATTCGTTGATGTTACGCCAGACAGCCTGTTGCATAACATCCAGTCCGACATTCTCGAACTGGAAAATCGTGCCGTTGCGGGCGTGAATCTGGCAGAGTTTTCCCGCAGCGATAACAAACGTCTGCTTGATCCACAAGATAACAGCGTCACCTTCCACGTATGCCACAGCCCGCAGCGCGAAGTGGAAGTTTTGCACGATCGCCTGCTGGCGATGCTGGAAGAAGATCCGACACTTACTCCACGCGACATCATCGTGATGGTGGCCGACATCGATAGCTACAGTCCGTTTATTCAGGCTGTATTTGGTAGCGCACCTGCGGATCGTTACCTGCCTTATGCCATTTCCGACCGTCGGGCACGGCAGTCACATCCGGTACTGGAAGCGTTTATCAGCCTGTTATCACTACCTGACAGTCGCTTTGTGTCAGAGGATGTGCTGGCGCTGCTGGATGTGCCGGTGCTGGCGGCGCGGTTTGACATCACCGAAGAAGGGCTGCGTTATTTACGTCTGTGGGTTAATGAATCCGGCATTCGCTGGGGGATTGATGACGACAACGTTCGAGAGCTGGAACTCCCCGCCACCGGGCAACACACCTGGCGATTTGGCCTGACGCGCATGTTGCTGGGCTATGCAATGGAGAGCGCCCAGGGCGAGTGGCAATCGGTTCTGCCTTATGATGAATCGAGCGGCTTAATTGCGGAACTGGTAGGGCATCTGGCGTCACTGCTAATGCAACTGAATATCTGGCGTCGCGGGTTAGCGCAGGAGCGCCCGCTTGAGGAATGGCTGCCGGTTTGTCGCGATATGCTTAACGCCTTCTTCCTGCCGGATGCGGAAACCGAAGCGGCGATGACACTTATCGAACAACAATGGCAAGCGATTATCGCCGAAGGTTTAGGTGCGCAGTATGGCGACGCTGTGCCGCTGTCGCTGTTACGTGATGAACTGGCACAACGCCTCGATCAAGAACGTATCAGCCAGCGTTTTCTTGCAGGTCCGGTTAACATTTGTACGCTGATGCCAATGCGTTCAATCCCATTCAAAGTGGTTTGCCTGCTGGGAATGAACGATGGCGTTTATCCGCGCCAGCTTGCACCATTGGGCTTTGATTTAATGAGCCAGAAACCGAAGCGTGGCGATCGTAGCCGTCGCGATGACGACCGCTATCTGTTCCTGGAAGCGTTAATTTCCGCGCAGCAAAAACTCTATATCAGCTATATCGGGCGTTCCATTCAGGATAACAGTGAACGTTTCCCGTCGGTGCTGGTGCAAGAACTGATCGACTACATTGGACAAAGTCATTATCTGCCGGGTGATGAAGAGCTTAACTGTGATGAAAGCGAGGTACGGGTAAAAGAGCATCTTACTTGCCTCCATACCCGGATGCCGTTTGATCCGCAAAACTACCAGCCTGGCGAGTTACAAAGCTATGCACGTGAATGGCTACCGGCAGCCAGCCAGGCAGGCAAGGCGCATTCTGAATTTGTCCAGCCTTTACCGTTTACCTTGCCGGAAACCGTGCCGCTGGAAACACTACAACGATTCTGGGCGCATCCGGTGAGAGCGTTTTTCCAGATGCGTTTACAGGTGCACTTCCGTACTGAAGACAGCGAAATTCCCGATACCGAGCCATTTATTCTGGAAGGGCTTAGCCGTTATCAAATCAATCAGCAGTTATTGAATGCACTGGTTGAGCAGGATGATGCCGAACGTTTGTTCCGCCGCTTCCGGGCGGCAGGGGATTTACCGTATGGCGCTTTTGGTGAAATTTTCTGGGAAACACAGTGCCAGGAGATGCAGCAGCTTGCCGACAGAGTCATTGCCTGTCGCCAGCCGGGGCAGAGTATGGAAATTGATCTCGCCTGCAACGGTGTGCAGATAACTGGCTGGTTGCCGCAGGTTCAGCCGGATGGCCTGTTGCGCTGGCGTCCCTCTTTATTAAGTGTGGCGCAGGGAATGCAACTTTGGTTAGAACACCTTGTCTACTGTGCCAGTGGTGGTAACGGTGAAAGCCGCCTTTTTCTACGCAAAGACGGCGAGTGGCGTTTCCCGCCGCTTGCAGCCGAACAGGCTTTGCATTACCTCTCCCAACTGATTGAAGGGTATCGTGAAGGGATGTCCACGCCGTTGCTGGTGTTACCTGAAAGTGGCGGCGCATGGCTAAAAACCTGTTATGACGCGGAAAACGATGCCATGCTGGATGACGATTCCACGTTGCAAAAAGCTCGTACGAAATTCCTTCAGGCTTACGAAGGCAACATGATGGTGCGTGGTGAAGGTGATGATATCTGGTATCAACGGCTCTGGCGGCAATTAACGCCAGAGACAATGGAAGCCATCGTTGATCAGTCACAGCGTTTCCTGTTACCGCTGTTTCGTTTTAATCAGTCATGAGTTCTGTATAAAAATTGCGCAATCCATCTGCTTACTTTATGATGCGCACCAGTCACGGACTGATGGTTATATAGACACAGGCTGACTCGTTCAGCACAAGATTATATTCTGCCGGATGATTTTCTTTAATCTATTGAATCTGGTCGAAAAATAAAGTTGATAATGAGGTTCGTGAATGCCCCGCAGCACCTGGTTCAAAGCATTACTGTTGTTTGTTGCCCTTTGGGCACCCTTAAGTCAGGCAGAAACGGGATGGCAGCCGATTCAGGAAACCATCCGTAAAAGTGATAAAGATAACCGCCAGTATCAGGCTATACGTCTGGATAACGGTATGGTGGTATTGCTGGTTTCTGACCCGCAGGCGGTTAAATCGCTTTCTGCGCTGGTAGTGCCCGTTGGGTCGCTGGAAGATCCTGAGGCGTATCAGGGGCTGGCACATTACCTTGAACATATGAGTCTGATGGGTTCGAAAAAGTACCCTCAAGCAGATAGCCTCGCTGAATATCTCAAAATGCACGGCGGCAGTCACAATGCCAGCACGGCACCATATCGCACGGCTTTCTATCTGGAAGTTGAGAACGACGCCTTGCCCGGTGCGGTAGATCGCCTGGCCGATGCTATTGCAGAACCCTTGCTCGACAAGAAATATGCCGAACGTGAACGTAATGCAGTGAACGCTGAATTAACCATGGCGCGCACGCGTGACGGGATGCGCATGGCGCAGGTCAGCGCAGAAACCATTAACCCGGCACACCCCGGTTCAAAGTTTTCTGGTGGCAACCTCGAAACTTTAAGCGACAAACCTGGTAATCCGGTGCAGCAGGCACTTAAAGATTTCCACGAGAAGTACTATTCCGCCAATCTGATGAAGGCGGTTATTTACAGCAATAAACCGCTGCCGGAGTTGGCAAAAATGGCGGCGGACACCTTCGGTTGTGTGCCTAACAAAGAGAGCCAGAAACCGGAAATTACCGTACCGGTAGTCACCGACGCGCAAAAGGGAATTATCATTCATTACGTCCCGGCACTGCCGCGTAAAGTTCTGCGCGTCGAGTTTCGCATCGATAACAACTCGGAGAAGTTCCGTAGTAAAACGGATGAGTTGATTACCTATCTGATTGGTAATCGCAGCCCTGGTACACTTTCTGACTGGCTGCAAAAGCAGGGATTAGTTGAGGGCATTAGCGCCAACTCCGATCCTATCGTCAACGGTAACAGCGGCGTATTAGCGATTTCTGCGTCCTTAACCGATAAAGGTCTGGCGAATCGCGATCAGGTTGTGGCGGCCATTTTCAGCTACCTCAATCTGTTACGCGAAAAAGGGATTGATAAACAGTATTTCGATGAGCTGGCGAATGTGCTGGATATCGACTTCCGTTATCCGTCAATCACCCGTGATATGGATTACGTCGAATGGCTGGCGGATACCATGATTCGCGTTCCTGTTGAGCATACGCTGGACGCGGTAAATATTGCCGATCGGTATGATGCTAAAGCAGTAAAAGAACGTCTGGCGATGATGACGCCGCAGAACGCGCGTATCTGGTATATCAGCCCGAAAGAGCCGCACAATAAAACGGCTTACTTTGTCGATGCGCCGTATCAGGTCGATAAAATCAGCGAACAAACCTTCGCTGACTGGCAGAAAAAAGCCGCCGACATTGCGCTCTCCTTGCCGGAGCTTAACCCCTATATTCCTGACGATTTCTCGCTGATTAAGTCAGAGAAGAAATACGACCATCCAGAGCTGATTGTTGATGAGTCGAATCTGCGTGTGGTGTATGCGCCAAGCCGTTATTTTGCCAGCGAACCCAAAGCGGATGTCAGCCTGATTTTGCGTAACCCGAAAGCCATGGACAGCGCCCGTAATCAGGTAATGTTTGCGCTCAATGATTATCTCGCAGGGCTGGCGCTTGATCAGTTAAGCAACCAGGCGTCAGTGGGTGGCATTAGTTTTTCCACCAACGCTAACAACGGCCTTATGGTCAATGCTAATGGTTACACTCAGCGGCTGCCGCAGCTTTTCCAGGCTCTGCTGGAAGGCTACTTTAGCTATACCGCTACGGAAGATCAGCTTGAGCAGGCGAAATCCTGGTATAACCAGATGATGGATTCGGCAGAAAAGGGCAAAGCGTTCGAGCAGGCGATTATGCCCGCGCAAATGCTCTCGCAGGTGCCGTACTTCTCGCGAGATGAGCGACGTAAAATTTTGCCCTCCATCACGCTGAAAGAGGTGCTGGCCTACCGCGACGCCTTAAAAACGGGGGCACGACCAGAGTTTATGGTTATCGGCAACATGACCGAAGCACAGGCAACAACGCTGGCGCGCGATGTGCAAAAACAGTTGGGCGCTGATGGCACAGAGTGGTGTCGTAACAAAGATGTGCTGGTTGAGAAAAAACAGTCCGTCATCTTTGAAAAAGCCGGTAACAGTACCGACTCTGCCCTGGCAGCGGTTTTCGTACCGACTGGCTACGATGAATACACCAGTTCAGCCTACAGTTCTCTGCTGGCGCAGATTGTACAGCCGTGGTTCTACAATCAGTTGCGTACCGAAGAACAGTTAGGTTATGCCGTGTTCGCGTTTCCAATGAGCGTGGGGCGCCAGTGGGGCATGGGCTTCTTGCTGCAAAGCAATGATAAACAGCCTTCATACCTGTGGGAGCGATACAAAGCCTTTTTCCCAACCGCAGAGGCAAAATTGCGGGCGATGAAGCCAGAAGAGTTCGCACAAATTCAGCAGGCGGTCATTACCCAGATGCTGCAGGCTCCGCAAACGCTCGGCGAAGAAGCATCGAAGTTAAGTAAAGATTTCGATCGTGGCAATATGCGCTTCGATTCGCGTGATAAAATTGTGGCACAGATAAAACTGCTGACGCCGCAAAAACTGGCCGATTTCTTCCATCAGGCGGTGGTCGAGCCGCAAGGCATGGCTATCCTGTCGCAGATTTCCGGCAGCCAGAACGGGAAAGCCGAATATGTACATCCTGAAGGCTGGAAAGTGTGGGAGAACGTCAGCGCGTTGCAGCAAACAATGCCCCTGATGAGTGAAAAGAATGAGTGATGTCGCCGAGACACTAGATCCTTTGCGCTTGCCCTTACAGGGCGAGCGCCTGATTGAAGCCTCTGCCGGCACAGGCAAAACCTTTACAATTGCGGCGCTCTATTTGCGCCTGTTACTTGGACTAGGCGGTTCCTCCGCCTTTCCCCGGCCATTGACCGTTGAAGAACTGCTGGTGGTCACCTTTACCGAGGCTGCCACTGCAGAATTGCGCGGTCGTATCCGTAGCAATATTCATGAATTACGCATCGCCTGTCTGCGTGAAACCACCGACAATCCGCTGTATGCACGCCTGCTGGAAGAGATCGACGATAAAGCGCAAGCCGCGCAGTGGTTGCTGTTAGCTGAGCGACAGATGGATGAAGCAGCAGTCTTTACCATCCACGGTTTTTGCCAGCGAATGCTCAACCTGAATGCCTTTGAATCCGGCATGTTGTTTGAGCAGCAGCTGATTGAAGATGAGTCTCTACTGCGCTACCAGGCCTGCGCCGATTTTTGGCGTCGCCACTGCTATCCGTTACCGCGTGAAATTGCCCAGGTAGTCTTTGAAACCTGGAAAGGGCCGCAGGCGTTGCTGCGCGATATTAATCGTTATCTGCAAGGCGAAGCGCCGGTTATCAAAGCACCGCCGCCCGATGATGAAACGCTGGCTTCCCGCCACGCGCAAATTGTGGCGCGTATTGATGCGGTAAAACAGCAGTGGCGTGACGCAGTAGGTGAACTGGATGCGCTGATTGAATCTTCCGGTATTGATCGCCGCAAGTTTAACCGTAGCAATCAGGCTAAATGGATAGACAAGATCAGTGCCTGGGCAGAAGAAGAGACCAACAGCTACCAGTTGCCTGAGTCGCTGGAAAAATTTTCTCAGCGTTTCTTAGAAGATCGCACAAAAGCAGGGGGTGAGACGCCGCGCCACCCGTTATTTGAAGCGATCGATCAATTGCTTGCCGAACCATTATCGATCCGCGATCTGGTGATCACCCGCGCATTGGCTGAGATCCGTGAAACAGTCGCACGTGAAAAACGTCGCCGTGGCGAACTGGGCTTTGACGACATGCTAAGTCGGCTGGATTCCGCGCTGCGTAGCGAAAGCGGAGAGGCGCTGGCAACGGCTATCCGTACGCGCTTTCCGGTGGCAATGATCGACGAATTTCAGGATACCGACCCCCAGCAGTACCGGATTTTCCGTCGTATCTGGCACCATCAGCCGGAAACGGCGTTATTGCTGATTGGTGACCCGAAACAGGCCATTTACGCATTCCGTGGTGCAGATATCTTCACCTACATGAAGGCGCGTAGCGAAGTTCATGCTCACTACACCTTAGATACCAACTGGCGTTCTGCGCCGGGAATGGTGAACAGTGTGAACAAACTTTTCAGCCAGGCTGATGACGCTTTCATGTTCCGCGAAATTCCGTTTATTCCAGTGAAATCAGCCGGAAAAAATCAGGCACTGCGTTTTGTATTTAAAGGTGAAACGCAGCCGGCGATGAAAATGTGGTTGATGGAAGGTGAAAGCTGCGGTGTTGGCGATTATCAAAGTACCATGGCGCAGGTATGTGCCGCGCAAATCCGCGACTGGCTACAAGCCGGACAGCGGGGCGAAGCGTTGCTGATGAACGGCGACGACGCGCGTCCGGTGCGTGCTTCGGACATCAGTGTGCTGGTGCGCAGCCGCCAGGAGGCCGCCCAGGTGCGCGATGCCTTAACGTTGCTGGAAATCCCTTCCGTTTACCTTTCGAACCGCGACAGTGTTTTTGAAACTCTGGAAGCGCAGGAAATGCTTTGGTTGTTGCAGGCGGTGATGACGCCCGAACGTGAGAACACCCTGCGCAGTGCGCTGGCAACGTCAATGATGGGGCTGAATGCGCTGGATATTGAAACGCTGAACAATGACGAACATGCGTGGGATGCGGTAGTTGAAGAGTTCGATGGTTATCGGCAAATCTGGCGTAAACGTGGCGTTATGCCGATGCTGCGGGCACTGATGTTGGCGCGTAACATTGCAGAAAACTTGCTGGCAACGGCAGGCGGTGAGCGGCGTCTTACCGATATCTTGCATATCAGCGAACTGCTACAAGAAGCCGGAACGCAGCTGGAAAGTGAACATGCGCTGGTACGCTGGTTATCGCAACATATCCTCGAGCCAGATAGTAATGCCTCCAGCCAACAAATGCGCCTCGAAAGTGATAAACATCTGGTGCAGATTGTCACGATCCATAAATCAAAAGGGCTGGAATATCCGCTGGTCTGGTTGCCATTTATTACCAATTTCCGCGTCCAGGATCAGGCGTTTTATCACGATCGCCACTCGTTTGAGGCTGTTCTGGATCTTAACGCTGCGCCAGAAAGTGTCGATCTCGCGGAGGCCGAACGTCTGGCGGAAGATCTGCGTTTGCTTTACGTGGCGCTGACGCGTTCGGTTTGGCATTGCAGCCTCGGCGTTGCACCGCTGGTGCGCCGTCGTGGCGATAAAAAAGGTGACACCGACGTCCACCAAAGTGCGCTCGGGCGTTTACTGCAAAAAGGGGAACCGCAAGATGCGGCAGGGCTTCGCACCTGTATTGAAGCGTTATGCGATGATGATATTGCCTGGCAAACGGCACAAACTGGTGATAACCAGCCCTGGCAGGTTAATGATGTTTTAACTGCAGAACTGAATGCGAGGACGCTACAACGATTGCCCGGCGATAACTGGCGTGTCACCAGCTACTCCGGTTTGCAGCAGCGTGGTCACGGTATCGCTCAGGATCTGATGCCACGGCTGGATGTTGATGCCGCAGGCGTGGTCAGCGTCGTTGAAGAACCGACGTTAACACCGCATCAGTTCCCGCGCGGTGCGTCACCGGGGACATTCTTGCACAGTTTGTTTGAAGACCTCGATTTTACCCAGCCGGTTGACCCGAACTGGGTACAGGAAAAACTGGAACTCGGCGGCTTTGAATCGCAGTGGGAACCGGTGTTGACCGAGTGGATCACGGCTGTCCTCCAGGCACCTCTCAATGAAACGGGTGTTAGCCTGAGTCAGCTTTCCGACCGCGATAAACAGGTGGAGATGGAGTTTTACCTGCCGATTAGCGAACCGCTCATCGCCAGCCAGCTTGATGCACTAATTCGCCAGTTTGACCCGCTATCGGCTGGCTGCCCGCCGCTGGAGTTCATGCAGGTACGCGGCATGTTAAAAGGCTTTATCGACCTGGTGTTCCGCCACGAAGGGCGTTATTACCTGCTCGACTATAAATCCAACTGGTTGGGTGAAGACAGTTCGGCTTACACCCAACAGGCTATGGCAGCGGCAATGCAGGCACACCGCTATGATCTGCAATATCAGCTTTATACCCTGGCGCTGCACCGTTATCTGCGTCATCGCATTGCTGATTACGACTATGAGCGCCACTTTGGCGGCGTTATTTATCTGTTCCTGCGTGGTGTTGATAAAGAACATCCGCAACAGGGGATTTACACAACCCGACCCAATGCAGGGTTGATTGCCCTGATGGATGAGATGTTTGCCGGTATGACCCTGGAGGAGGCGTAATGAAATTGCAAAAGCAATTACTGGAAGCTGTGGAGCACAAACAGCTACGCCCGCTGGACGTGCAGTTTGCCCTGACTGTGGCGGGAGATGAACATCCCGCCGTCACCCTCGCGGCGGCACTGTTAAGTCATGATGCCGGAGAGGGACACGTCTGTTTGCCGCTTTCACGACTGGAAAATAATGAGGCGTCGCATCCGCTATTGGCGACCTGTGTCAGTGAAATCGGTGAGCTACAAAATTGGGAAGAGTGCTTGCTGGCTTCACAAGCGGTCAGCCGGGGAGATGAACCAACGCCGATAATCCTCTGTGGCGATCGTCTTTATTTGAATCGCATGTGGTGTAACGAGCGCACAGTGGCACGCTTTTTCAACGAAGTGAATCATGCCATTGAGGTTGATGAAGCTCTACTGGCGCAAACCCTGGACAAACTTTTTCCAGTAAGCGATGAAATTAACTGGCAAAAAGTTGCAGCGGCAGTGGCGCTGACGCGGCGGATCTCGGTGATTTCCGGCGGCCCTGGCACCGGTAAAACGACCACCGTGGCGAAGTTGCTGGCAGCGTTAATTCAAATGACCGACGGCGAACGCTGCCGTATCCGTCTGGCTGCACCAACGGGTAAAGCTGCCGCGCGCTTAACCGAATCTCTCGGCAAGGCTTTGCGACAGTTACCGCTGAGCGATGAACAAAAGAAACGCATTCCGGAAGATGCCAGCACTTTGCACCGATTGCTGGGTGCGCAGCCGGGTAGCCAGCGTTTACGTCATCATGCCGGTAACCCGCTGCATCTTGATGTGCTGGTGGTAGATGAAGCGTCAATGATCGATCTGCCTATGATGTCGAGACTGATCGACGCCTTGCCCGATCATGCGCGAGTGATCTTTCTCGGCGATCGTGATCAACTGGCCTCGGTTGAGGCTGGGGCTGTGCTGGGCGATATCTGCGCCTATGCCAACGCGGGCTTTACCGCCGAGCGTGCCGGGCAGCTAAGCCGCCTGACGGGAACTCACGTTCCGGCAGGAACTGGCACAGAAGCGGCATCTTTGCGCGACAGTCTCTGCCTGCTGCAAAAAAGCTACCGTTTTGGCAGCGATTCTGGCATTGGTCAGTTAGCTGTGGCGATCAACCGTGGTGATAAAACGGCAGTGAAAACGGTTTTTCAGCAGGATTTTACTGACATCGAAAAACGGCTTTTGCAGAACGGCGAAGACTATATTGCGATGCTTGAAGAAGCTCTTGCGGGTTACGGACATTATCTGGATCTGCTACAAGCTCGTGCCGAGCCGGATTTAATCATTCAAGCGTTCAATGAATACCAGCTATTGTGCGCCCTGCGGGAAGGGCCATTTGGCGTCGCTGGACTGAATGAGCGAATTGAGCAGTTTATGCAACAGAAGCGCAAAATTCATCGTCATCTGCATTCGCGCTGGTACGAAGGCAGACCGGTGATGATTGCCCGCAATGACAGCGCGCTTGGGTTGTTCAATGGTGATATCGGGATTGCGCTGGATCGCGGGCAGGGGACGCGCGTCTGGTTTGCGATGCCAGATGGCAATATCAAGTCAGTGCAACCGAGCCGCCTGCCGGAGCACGAAACTACGTGGGCGATGACGGTACATAAATCGCAGGGATCGGAGTTCGACCATGCGGCGTTGATTTTACCGAGCCAGCGTACACCGGTGGTAACACGAGAGCTGGTTTACACTGCGGTAACCCGTGCGCGTCGCCGTTTGTCGCTATATGCCGATGAGCGCATATTGAGTGCGGCAATCGCCACGCGCACCGAGCGGCGTAGCGGGCTGGCAGCGTTGTTTAGTTCGCGGGAATAAACGTGATTGCCTGATGCGACGCATCCGCGTCTTATCAGGCTTACAGGGCATTGCGTAGGCGGATAAGACGTTTACGCCGCATCCGACGATATCCATCGCTTACCCTAAATCCGCCATCAACACCTTTGATTTACGCTGGTAGTTGTACATCTGCTTTTTGCTCTCCGGCAGTGAGTCAATATCCACCGGGGTAAATCCGCGCTCCTGGAACCAGTGAATACTGCGCGTGGTCAGCACAAACAATTTGCTTAACCCGCTCTGCTTCGCCTGAGCGGCAATGCGTTCCAGTAAAACCTCGCCCCGTGATGAACTACGGTAATCCGGGTGTACCGCCACACAGGCCATTTCCCCAATCTTCTCTTCCGGGAACGGATAGAGCGCGGCGCAGGCAATAGTCGTGTTATCGCGCTGAATAATGGTGAATTTGTCGATTTCCATCTCCAGTTGCTCGCGAGAACGACGCACCAGAATACCTTGCTGCTCCAGTGGGCGAATCAACTCCAGAATACCGCCAATATCGTTGATTGTTGCGCGACGGATCTGCTCCGCGCTTTCCATCACAATTTGCGTACCGATACCGTCACGTGAGAACAGCTCTTGCAACAGCGCGCCATCTTCCTGATAACTGATTAAATGACAGCGACGAACACCGCTGCGACAGGCTTTCACCGCGCCACGCAAAAAGCGCACCGTACCAGAGTTGTAATCGCCTTTCTCTTCCTGGGCTTCTACCCGCGCTTGCGCCTCGTTAGGGAAAAGTTCGGAGACAATATCGCCATCATCATTGGTGACGCCCTGTGAAGAGCAAAAACCAATCATCTTCTCGGCTTTCAGTTTGATGGCCAGTTGTGTGGCAATCTCTTCCGAGGTCAGGTTAAAGCTCTCGCCAGTGACCGAAACCGCCACCGGCCCCATTAGCACAATCGCACCGCTGTCCAGTTGGCGATGAATCGCTTCTTCGTCAATCCGCCGGATACGCCCGCTATGGCAGTAATCCACGCCGTCATCGACGCCCAGCGGCTGGGCAATAATAAAATTGCCACTGACGACGTTGATATGAGCGCCCTGCAACGGTGTGTTGTTGAGGCTCATCGACAGGCGTGCTGTGATGTCTAGTTGCAATGTCCCCGCAGCCTGCTTCACCAGCTCCAGCGTTTTGCCGTCAGTCACGCGTATATTCTTGTGGTACAGCGGTTCGTGATGATGCGCCGCCAGATTCGCGTCGATCTGTGGACGTGCGCCATAGACGACGACCAGACGTATGCCGAGGCTGTGCAATAGCCCAATATCATTAACGATACTGGAGAAATTCTCATGCTCAATGGCTTCGCCGCCGAGCATGATGACAAACGTTTTTCCCCGATGAGTGTTGATATAGGGAACCGAATGGCGGAATCCCTCGACCAGCTCGGTTTTACGTTCCTTCACCACGGCACACCTCTTTGCATGATTATTCGAAATTAATGTATTTTTATTCTGTTTTTTCGCCGTGTGCAAGTGCAAATTTTACGCATGAGCAACTTTTTTATCAGTAATGCCGTGAATATAAAAAGAATGTTTACCGTTTTATAGATGACAGATTATGCGTCTTTCGCTAAAGTTTCCGGTCAAATTGGTCGTTTACTTGTTACACAGCTTAGATTTTTTTGCTCGGGAGAGGCATGTCAGGATCCAATACTGCAATCAGCCGTCGTCGTTTACTGCAAGGCGCGGGTGCCATGTGGCTATTGAGCGTAAGTCAGGTCAGCCTGGCTGCGGTCAGCCAGGTCGTGGCGGTGCGCGTCTGGCCTGCGTCCAGCTATACCCGTGTGACGGTTGAATCAAATCGTCAGCTAAAATATAAGCAGTTCGCGTTGAGTAATCCTGAGCGCGTGGTGGTGGATATTGAAGATGTAAACCTGAACTCGGTGCTCAAGGGGATGGCTGCACAAATTCGTGCTGACGACCCGTTCATCAAGTCAGCACGCGTCGGGCAATTTGATCCGCAAACCGTGCGGATGGTTTTTGAATTAAAGCAAAACGTAAAACCACAGATGTTTGCTCTCGCGCCGGTTGCCGGATTTAAAGAGCGTCTGGTGATGGATCTCTATCCGGTCAATGCGCAGGATATGCAAGACCCGCTGCTGGCTCTGCTGGAGGATTACAACAAAGGCGATCTTGAAAAACAGGTGCCGCCTGCGCAAAGTGGTCCGCAGCCAGGTAAGGCAGGGCGCGATCGCCCGATTGTCATCATGCTTGACCCTGGCCACGGTGGCGAAGACTCCGGCGCAGTGGGGAAATACAAAACGCGTGAAAAAGACGTGGTATTACAAATTGCCCGCCGTCTGCGCTCTCTGATCGAGAAAGAGGGCAATATGAAGGTGTACATGACGCGTAATGAAGACATCTTCATTCCATTGCAGGTGCGCGTAGCAAAAGCACAGAAACAACGTGCTGACCTGTTTGTCTCTATCCATGCAGATGCCTTTACCAGCCGCCAGCCGAGCGGCTCCTCGGTGTTTGCGCTTTCGACCAAAGGCGCAACCAGTACTGCGGCAAAATATCTGGCGCAAACCCAGAACGCCTCGGACTTAATTGGTGGTGTGAGCAAAAGCGGCGACCGCTATGTCGACCACACCATGTTTGATATGGTGCAGTCGCTGACCATTGCCGACAGCCTGAAGTTTGGTAGGGCAGTACTAAATAAACTTGGTAAAATCAACAAGCTGCATAAAAATCAGGTCGAGCAGGCCGGGTTTGCCGTGCTGAAAGCGCCTGATATTCCCTCCATTCTGGTCGAAACGGCGTTTATCAGTAACGTTGAGGAAGAGCGCAAACTGAAAACGGCGACTTTCCAGCAGGAAGTTGCGGAGTCCATTCTTGCGGGAATTAAAGCGTATTTTGCCGATGGGGCGACACTGGCGAGAAGGGGATGATAAAAAGGCGCTGAATGGCGCCTTTTTTATAGGAGAGCAGAAACAAAAAAACACCCGTCAGGGTGTTTAATGATTGGTTGCGGGGGCCGGATTTGAACCGACGACCTTCGGGTTATGAGCCCGACGAGCTACCAGGCTGCTCCACCCCGCGTCCGTGGATGCGCACTATACTCCGCTCGCGTTTTCATGCAACCTTTTTTTTACCCGGATCACGGATTTGGCATGATTTTGAACAAAAACAAAACGCTGTAGCCTATTTTTTGTGCAAAATTTGCGTCAGGGAGAGTCTGCTCATTTCATTAAACGCGACGGTTTGTTATCTTCTTTGTGCCTTATTTTTTTAACCTGAAGAAGAGAACAATGAAAGGACGTTGGGTAAAGTACCTTCTTATGGGCGCTGTTGTGGCGATGCTTGCCGCCTGCTCCTCCAAACCAACCGATCGCGGACAGCAATATAAAGACGGGAAATTTACCCAGCCTTTCTCTCTGGTGAACCAGCCAGATGCCGTTGGCGCGCCAATTAACGCCGGCGATTTTGCCGAGCAAATTAACCATATTCGTAATTCGTCACCGCGTCTTTATGGTAACCAGAGTAATGTCTATAACGCGGTGCAAGAGTGGCTGCGTGCAGGCGGTGATACCCGCAATATGCGCCAGTTCGGTATCGATGCCTGGCAGATGGAAGGCGCGGACAACTATGGCAACGTGCAGTTTACGGGCTATTACACGCCGGTAATTCAGGCGCGCCATACCCGCCAGGGCGAGTTCCAGTATCCTATTTACCGTATGCCACCAAAACGCGGTCGTCTGCCGTCTCGTGCGGAGATCTATGCGGGGGCACTGAGCGATAAATATATCCTCGCTTACAGCAACTCCCTGATGGATAACTTCATTATGGATGTACAGGGTAGCGGGTATATCGATTTTGGCGACGGCAGTCCGCTTAACTTCTTCAGCTATGCCGGAAAGAACGGTCATGCCTATCGCAGTATTGGTAAGGTGCTGATCGATCGTGGCGAAGTGAAAAAAGAAGATATGTCGATGCAGGCGATTCGTCACTGGGGGGAAACGCACAGTGAAGCCGAAGTTCGCGAACTGCTGGAACAGAACCCGTCTTTCGTCTTCTTTAAGCCGCAATCTTTTGCGCCGGTGAAAGGTGCAAGTGCTGTGCCGCTGGTTGGTCGTGCTTCTGTTGCCTCCGATCGCTCGCTCATCCCGCCAGGTACTACCTTGCTGGCAGAAGTACCGTTGTTGGATAATAACGGTAAATTTAACGGTCAGTATGAACTGCGTCTGATGGTGGCGCTGGATGTCGGCGGCGCAATCAAAGGCCAACATTTCGATATCTATCAAGGGATCGGACCGGAAGCCGGACACCGCGCAGGTTGGTACAACCACTATGGGCGTGTCTGGGTGCTGAAAACGGCACCGGGCGCAGGTAACGTCTTTAGCGGCTGATGTGTTATTCTGTACACCGTTTTTACGGATAAGACAGGGTGAGGGATAACCTCACCCTTTTTAATTCTGAGGTGCTATGTCTGTGGTAATTAGTGATGCCTGGCGTCAGCGTTTTGGCGGCACTGCGCGTCTGTATGGTGAGAAAGCCTTGCAACTATTTGCCGATGCACATATCTGTGTGGTCGGCATCGGTGGTGTCGGTTCCTGGGCGGCGGAAGCTCTGGCGCGCACAGGGATTGGCGCAATAACGCTTATTGATATGGATGACGTGTGTGTCACCAATACCAATCGGCAAATTCACGCGCTGCGCGATAACGTCGGACTGGCAAAAGCGGAAGTGATGGCGGAGCGCATTCGCCAGATTAACCCGGAGTGTCGGGTGACAGCGGTGGACGATTTCGTGACGCCGGATAACGTAGCGCAATATATGAATGCCGGTTATTCATACGTTATTGATGCCATTGACAGTGTGCGACCCAAAGCGGCACTAATCGCATATTGCCGTCGCAATAAAATCCCACTGGTAACGACGGGTGGTGCAGGCGGGCAGATTGATCCGACGCAGATTCAGGTTACCGATCTGGCGAAGACCATTCAGGATCCGCTGGCGGCGAAGCTGCGTGAGCGCCTGAAAAGCGATTTCGGCGTGGTGAAAAACAGCAAAGGTAAGCTCGGCGTGGATTGCGTGTTCTCTACCGAAGCACTGGTATACCCGCAGTCAGACGGTACGGTCTGTGCGATGAAAGCCACGGCGGAAGGGCCAAAGCGAATGGATTGCGCATCTGGATTTGGTGCCGCGACGATGGTGACCGCCACCTTTGGTTTTGTTGCGGTTTCTCATGCGCTGAAGAAGATGATGGCGAAAGCCGCGCGCCAGGGATAAACAATTATGTCGGATGCGACGTGAGCGTCTTATCCGACCTGGATCTGTGCTTAAACCTGTTTCGCCGCCGCGATAATCGCCTCGCTTAATGCATTCAGCCCCTGACTGCGGGAGGCGCTAAGCTGCGCACGTAATCCCAGCTCATCAAACAACGCCAGCGGCCACTGCGTTTGTAACTCGCCGGCGGTTTTGCCCTCCACGGCGGTCAACAACACTGCCAGCAGACCGCGCACAATGCGTCCTTCGCTGTCGCCAAAGAAATGCATCTTGCCGTTTTCAGCCACGGTATATCCCAGCCAGACGCGGTTTTCGCATCCGGCAATCTCTTTGGCCTGTGCTTTTAATTCGTCTGGCAAAGCAGGAAGCTGTTTCCCCAGCATGATCAACTGGCGATATTTATCTTCCCACTGCGTTAACGGCGCGAAAGTATCGCGTAACGTCTCTGCGGTAACGGTTGTGCCGAACGGATGTCCGGCGAATTGCGGGTTTGTCATTAATCCACCAATAATTCCAGCGCGCGGTCAACGGCGTTCACCAGCGCATCTACATCACTTTTTGTATTATATGGCGCAAAAGAGGCGCGCAGTGTGCCGGTTACGCCTAATTCTGCCAGTAGCGGCTGAGCGCAATGCTGCCCGGCGCGCAGGGCAATTCCGTACTCTGCCAGCAGCGTTACCATATCGCTGTGATGAACACCCGCGAAATCAAAGGCCAGCAGGCTGGAATCCTGGCAGCGGAATGAACGAAAGCCTGGACGTTTTGCCAGCGCATCTTCTGCAAGCGTCGCCAGGCTACGACTCCAGCTTTCTGCCTGGTTGATATCATAATCTGCCAGCCATTCCAGCGCCGCGCTTAACCCAATGACGCCCGCGACGTTGGGCGTTCCGGCTTCCAGTTTCCACGGGGCTGATTGTGTGGTGAAGCCGTCAAAACTGACTTCGTGAATCATTTTGCCGCCGCCGAGCCAGGGCGACATTGCTTCCAGCAGCTCTGGTTTGCCATACAGCACGCCGATACCCGTCGGGCCGTAAAGTTTATGACCTGAAAAAGCGTAGAAATCGATATCCAGTTGCTGAACATCAGCAGGGAAATGCACTGCGCCCTGAGCACCATCAACCATCACCACCATCCCGGCTGAATGGGCAAAGGTAATCGCTCGCGCCAGATCCGGGCAGCCGCCAGTGACGTTCGACATCTGGCCCAACGCCAGAATCCGGCTACGGGGAGTAATCAGCTCTGGTAACAAATCGATATCTGGCAGCCGCTGCGCATTAAGCGGCAACTTCACCACTTTGGCTCCGGTTTGTTGGGCGACCATCAGCCAGGGGACGAGGTTGGCGTGGTGCTCTGCCACGCTGACAATAATTTCATCGCCCGGTTGCAGACGCGGACGCGCATAGCATTGCGCCACCATGTTGATGGATTCGGTGGTGCCGCGCGTCCAGACAATGGTTTTGTCATCTGGAGCATTGAGTAATTGCGCTACTTTCTCCCGCGCAGCCTCATAACGCGCGGTCAGACGTTGGGCTTCGGCAAACTGGCTGCGATGGACGTTTCCGGCGCTAAGGCTATAGAACTGTCGGGTAGCCTCAACCACGGCTTCGGGCTTGAGCGCGGTTGCGGCACTGTCGAGATAGACGCCCGCATCCTGTAATGCGGGAAACTGCGCACGGAACTGCGCGGGATTAAAAACGTTCATGGTACTCCTCGGCTTGATTCACCGATCGTGACGCAAAATTCACTTTGATACAAGGAGAGTGCTAACCATCGGAATTATCTGGATATCCTGGCGAAGCCGCGTCAGTAACATATGCTGAATAGTGTTAGGCGTTAATTTTAGCCTGTTAATCAATACTATTAAGATTTATTAATCGCTTTAAGGAGAAGATGATGAAAAAGACTGCCGCAATTATTTCTGCCTGTATGCTGACTTTTGCCCTGAGCGCCTGTTCCGGTTCGAACTATGTGATGCACACCAATGACGGACGTACTATCGTCTCTGACGGTAAACCACAGACTGATAATGAAACCGGTATGATTTCGTATAAAGACGCTAATGGCAACAAACAGCAGATCAACCGTACCGACGTGAAAGAGATGGTCGAACTGGATCAGTAATTTGCGATCGCAAGGTAAAAAAAAGCACCGCAATTAGGCGGTGCTACATTAATCACTATGGACAGACAGGGTAAATGTACAGGAAGTGAAAAAAGGTAGCTTAGCTACCATGGTCTGAATCGCAGACCAATTGCAAACACAACAACACAACATCACAACCGTAAGCCAAAAGTTCACCAGAACACGCATTCCGATAAAACTTTTCGTTCCGGCTCAGGAAGTGCCGCCACTATAGGTATTTGCTGGTAGAAGCTCAACGGACAATTTATAATGGCTCAGATAAAAAAAACTAATAGGTTACATAGTGTGATCTAATTGTTAAATTCATTTAACATCAAAGTTTAAAAGCCATGTCAAAACGATTACCACCGCTAAATGCCTTACGAGTTTTTGATGCCGCCGCACGCCATTTAAGCTTCACGCGCGCAGCAGAAGAGCTTTTTGTGACCCAGGCCGCAGTAAGTCATCAAATCAAGTCACTTGAGGATTTTTTGGGACTGAAACTGTTCCGTCGCCGTAATCGTTCACTCCTGCTGACCGAGGAAGGGCAAAGCTATTTCCTCGATATCAAAGAGATATTTTCGCAATTAACCGAAGCGACGCGTAAACTCCAGGCTCGTAGCGCCAAGGGGGCGTTGACGGTCAGTTTACTCCCCAGTTTTGCCATCCACTGGCTGGTGCCGCGACTTTCCAGCTTTAATTCAGCTTATCCGGGAATCGACGTTCGAATCCAGGCGGTCGATCGCCAGGAAGATAAACTGGCGGATGATGTTGATGTGGCGATATTTTATGGTCGGGGCAACTGGCCGGGGCTGCGGGTGGAAAAACTGTATGCCGAATATTTGTTGCCGGTGTGTTCTCCACTGCTGCTAACCGGCGAAAAACCCTTGAAGACGCCAGAAGATCTGGCTAAACATACGTTATTACACGATGCGTCCCGGCGTGACTGGCAGACATATACCCGCCAGTTGGGGTTAAACCATATCAACGTTCAACAAGGGCCAATCTTCAGTCACAGTGCCATGGTGCTGCAAGCGGCTATCCACGGGCAGGGAGTCGCATTGGCAAATAATGTGATGGCGCAATCTGAAATCGAGGCCGGACGCCTTGTCTGCCCGTTTAATGATGTTCTGGTCAGTAAAAATGCTTTTTATCTGGTATGTCATGACAGCCAGGCAGAACTGGGTAAAATAGCCGCCTTTCGCCAATGGATCCTGGCGAAAGCCGCTGCTGAACAAGAAAAATTCCGCTTTCGTTATGAACAATAATTTACGTAGGGTACGACCATGACCAGCCGTTTTATGCTGATTTTCGCCGCCATTAGCGGCTTCATTTTTGTGGCTCTGGGCGCTTTTGGCGCGCATGTATTAAGTAAAACCATGGGAGCCGTTGAGATGGGCTGGATCCAGACCGGCCTCGAATACCAGGCGTTCCATACGCTGGCAATTTTAGGTCTGGCAGTGGCAATGCAGCGTCGCATCAGTATCTGGTTTTACTGGAGTAGCGTTTTCCTCGCGTTAGGTACGGTGCTGTTCAGCGGTAGCCTTTATTGCCTGGCGCTGTCTCATCTGCGTTTATGGGCGTTTGTCACTCCGGTCGGCGGTGTGAGCTTCCTTGCAGGCTGGGCGTTAATGTTAGTCGGTGCTATCCGTTTGAAGCGCAAGGGCGTAAATCATGAATAAGGTTGTATTGTTGTGCCGTCCTGGCTTTGAAAAAGAGTGTGCTGCAGAAATTACCGATAAAGCCGGTCAGCGGGAAATCTTCGGTTTTGCTCGCGTTAAAGACAATGCGGGTTATGTCATTTATGAATGTTATCAACCGGATGATGGCGATAAGTTGATCCGCGAACTGCCGTTCAGTTCATTAATTTTTGCCCGCCAGTGGTTTGTGGTGGGGGAGCTCCTCCAGCATTTGCCGCCAGAAGATCGTATTACACCCATTGTTGGTATGTTGCAGGGCGTGGTAGAGAAAGGCGGAGAGTTGCGCGTTGAAGTCGCCGATACCAACGAAAGCAAAGAGCTGCTGAAATTCTGCCGTAAATTCACCGTGCCGCTACGGGCTGCCTTACGCGAGGCGGGCGTGCTGGCGAACTATGAAACGCCGAAGCGTCCGGTTGTGCATGTATTCTTTATTGCACCAGGCTGCTGCTATACCGGCTACTCCTACAGCAATAATAATTCGCCGTTCTATATGGGGATTCCACGCCTGAAGTTTCCGGCGGATGCGCCAAGCCGTTCCACGCTCAAACTGGAAGAGGCATTTCATGTGTTTATTCCTGCGGATGAGTGGGATGAACGCCTGGCAAATGGAATGTGGGCGGTAGATTTGGGCGCTTGTCCAGGCGGCTGGACCTACCAACTGGTGAAGCGCAACATGTGGGTATACTCCGTCGATAACGGCCCGATGGCGCAAAGTCTGATGGATACCGGGCAGGTGACGTGGCTGCGGGAAGATGGTTTCAAATTCCGTCCAACACGCAGCAATATCTCATGGATGGTGTGTGACATGGTGGAGAAACCGGCGAAAGTCGCAGCACTGATGGCACAGTGGCTGGTTAATGGCTGGTGTCGTGAAACTATCTTCAACCTTAAGCTGCCGATGAAAAAACGCTACGAAGAAGTGTCACACAATCTGGCGTACATTCAGGCACAGCTTGATGAACATGGCATAAATGCTCAGATTCAGGCGCGTCAGTTGTATCACGATCGTGAAGAAGTGACGGTGCATGTCCGTCGTATCTGGGCTGCGGTGGGTGGTCGTCGCGACGAACGGTAAGTGAGTTGGCAGGGGCATTGACTCCGGTCTGGCATCCGATGTTTGTACCAGTGGCAACCCGCGTGAAGCAACGCTTGAGGATATTGTAAAGCTTTACCATACAGCGTGGTAATTACGCAGATGTGTTGATGCCGGATGCGACGCTAGCCGCGTCTTATCCGGCCTACAAGTGCATTTAATTCAATGAGTTGTTAATCGGTAGTATTCGGCACGCTGTTACCGTACCAACCGCAATTGCTGTAAATTGCCGTCGATATGCAAATCGGTTTGTAAGCGGGCAATATCGCGGCACAGAAACGCCATCTCTTTATGGGTTTCCAGTTTCTTGCGCCACTTTTCGGCAACCGCGTCGATATTTTCATATATCCCTTCCAGACTCTGAAACTCGACGAGTAACTGAGTGGCGCTTTTTGGCCCAATCCCCGCAACACCCGGCACCTTTGAACTGCTGATCCCCGCCAGCCCCCAATAATCGGGTAACTGCTGCGGTTGAACGCCAAATTCTTTATCGATAAACGGCGCATCCAGCCAACGTTTCTGGAAGTAATCACGAATACGTAATGTAGGTGAAAGTAACTGACAGTAGCCTTTATCTGTCGAAACAATAGTTGCCTGATGCCCGGCTTGAGTCACTTTGACCGCCAGCGTGGCGGCCAAGTCATCGGCTTCGTTGCCGCTGGCTGACCAGCACGGGACGCCGCGTTGTTCAAAGGCGGCGCGTAACGCAGGCATTTCGTTGTGCAACTCTTCGGGCATTGGCGGACGACCGGCTTTGTAATCCGGTAAACGTTGATGACGCCAGCCGCTACTGCGGTTTTCATCATCAAAAACGGCGACGGCATGGGTTGGCTGGCTGTGCATAATGAGCTGATCGAGCGCGTGCTGACAGGTTTCGACACAGGGCGAGCCCTGAACAGCATGGATGCGACGAATAAGATTCAGTGCATCGACAATAAGCAAATGAACAGCCACGATAACCCCCTTAAAGATCAGGCGATAAGGGTAACATTCGATACCGGAAGAGGCTACGGCTGGATGAGAAAACAGGAAGAGGCCTCGCAAAACGAGGCCTCTGGAGAGAGATTAATCGCAGGCAACAATCTTCATCGCCAGGCCACCACGAGACGTTTCGCGGTACTTGGCGTTCATATCTTTACCTGTTTCGTACATGGTTTCGATAACTTTGTCGAGGCAGACGCGCGGCTCGCTGGTACGGCGCAGCGCCATACGCGCGGCGTTCACCGCTTTCACTGCCGCAATGGCGTTACGCTCGATGCACGGCACCTGTACTTGTCCGGCAACCGGGTCACACGTCAGGCCGAGGTTATGTTCCATTGCGATTTCTGCCGCGATACATACCTGTGCCGGGCTTGCGCCTAACAGTTCTGCCAGACCCGCCGCTGCCATAGAGCACGCAACGCCAACTTCGCCCTGGCAGCCGACTTCGGCACCAGAAATCGAGGCGTTCATCTTATAAAGAGAACCAATGGCGCTTGCCACCAGCAGGTAACGAGCCAGTGAGTTAGCGTTCACTTCACGGATAAACTTGTCGTAGTACGCCAGCACTGCCGGGATAATCCCGCACGCGCCGTTAGTCGGTGCAGTCACCACGCGACCACCCGCAGCGTTCTCTTCGTTCACCGCCAGCGCGAACATGTTGATCCAGTCAACAACCGCCATCGGGTCAGTGGTGTTTTTGTCCTGGCTGACCAGCATCCGGCGCAGCGCCGCCGCACGGCGTGGAACGCGCAGTTTGCCTGGCAGCACGCCTTCGGTGGAAATGCCGCGCTCAATACCGCCGCGCATCACGTCCCAGACGTTCGCCAGGTGCTGTTCCAGCTCTTCTTTGCTGTGCAGCGCCAGTTCGTTTTTCATCATCAGGCCAGAGAGTGACAGCCCGGTTTCCTGACAATGCTTTTGCAGATCGGCTGCTGAGCTGTACGGATAAGGAACTTCAACCGGTGCGCTATCCTGCTGACCAAAATGTTCTTCATCAACGATAAAGCCACCGCCGATGGAGTAGTAAGTCTGGCTGTAAACGACTTTATCGCCCGCCAGCGCGGTGATGCGCATACCGTTTTCATGCAGAGAAAGGTTGTCGGCATGGAAGTTCATGCATTCATCAACCGGGAACTCGACTTCGTGCTGACCGTTTGCCAGCATCAGGCGACCGTGAGTATTCACATCCTGAATAAAACCAGGGATGGAATCGATATCCACGGTATCGGGCAGGTTACCCGCCAGGCCCATAATAATGGCGATATCCGTGTGGTGGCCTTTACCGGTCAGAGAGAGCGAGCCGTAGACATCAACCACCACACGGGTCACGTCTTTTAGCAAGTTACGGGCAATCAGATCGTCGGTAAATTGTTTACCCGCTTTCATTGGTCCAACGGTATGGGAACTGGAAGGGCCAATGCCGATTTTGAAAATATCGAATACGCTAATCATAGGAAATTCATCGGGTTAAAACGGAGGAAGCGCCGCCCGAAAGCGGCGCGAAAGGATTTAGCTGAACAGAGAGTAGAAAATTGCGGAGATAGCAATCAGACCCATCACGACAACGAATACGTTGCTGATGTGACCGCTGTACTTACGCATTGCCGGTACTTTCTGGATTGCGTACATCGGCATCAGGAACAGGATCATCGCGATGATTGGGCCGCCCAGGGTTTCAATCATCCCCAGGATGCTCGGGTTCAGCGTAGCAACAATCCAGGTCGTTACCAGCATGAACAGCGCAGTGATACGGTTCAGCTTGTTGATTTCGATAGACTTACCTTTACCACGCAGAGATTTAATCACCATACCGTTGAAGCCTTCACGCGCACCCAGGTAGTGACCGAGGAAGGATTTGGTGATAGCGATAATCGCGATAATCGGAGCCATCCACGCGATGATCGGCGCGTTAAAGTGGTTAGCCAGGTAAGACAGAATCGAGATGTTCTGCTCTTTTGCTGCAGCCAGGTCTGCCGGAGTCAGGCTCAGTACGCAGCTGAATACGAAGAACATTACGGTCAGCACCATCATGATGTGTGCGAATGCCAGGATCTTCGAGCATTTCTGTTCTGCCATATCACCGTACTCTTCACGCTTCGCAACGGCGAAAGAAGAGATGATCGGAGAGTGGTTGAACGAGAACACCATTACCGGGATTGCCAGCCACAGGGTCATCCACAGACCGTTTCCGGTTGCTGATGCAGTATCCAGAGACAGCGTTTCCAGAGCTGCGCCATTCCACTGCGGGATCAGGTACAGAGCCAGCAGCATCAGTACGCCAACAAACGGGAATACCAGAATACTCATCGCTTTAACGATCATCTGCTCACCGAAGCGAACGATGGTCATCATACCCACGATCAGGATCAGCGACAGAATCGCACGCGGCGGCGGCGTCATACCCAGCTGGTGAGACATGAAGCTTTCAACCGTGTTGGTGATTGCCACGCTATAAACCAGCAGGATCGGGTAGATAGCGAAGAAGTACAGCAGAGTAATCAGCTTACCTGCGCCAACACCAAAGTGTTCTTCTACTACCTCGGTGATGTCTTCGCCCGGGTTTTTACCAGACAGTACGAAGCGAGTCAGGCCACGGTGAGCAAAAAACGTCATCGGGAACGCAAGGATGGCCATGATGATCAGCGGGATCATACCGCCAACACCGGCGTTGATTGGCAGGAACAGTACACCCGCGCCGATTGCCGTGCCGTACAGGCCCAGCATCCACATGGTGTCTGTCTTGCGCCAGGCACTGCGAGAGTCTTTCGACGCAATCGTGCTGGTTTGAGTCGTTTCCATCTATTTCTCCTGGAGGAATGCAAATAATTCAGCTTTTAGCCAGTTCAGCCCGGGAAGGTGCCTGGCCGTAAAAATGAAATCTGTCTATCGGCGATGGCTTAATCATTTTCCGCCGTAATAATTTGAGGGCGGAAAGATACACGCAAGTTATGCATCTATCAGTGATCTTGATCTCAAATACAATAATCTACTTAGAAGATAGATAATCCCAACTCTTTACTCTGTAAATCAAAAGTAAAAGAGAATTTAAGGGCAATATTTTCCCACTAAACGATATCTGGTTTCTTCCGGGGCGCGCAATATATGTAGGTTGAACTGAAAAAATCAATACTTTTAGTTAATCATGATAAGAATTTCTTTTTCACAGTAATAAAATGCGGTTTATGAAAGCAGGTAAACGTTTGCGTTGCAATATAAATTGTATGACATATTAATATTGGTGATATTAAGTGTCTTATGATGCGTTGAAACATTCAGATAACAAATGAAATGGATTGGTGAGTGAGTGACCAAAAAAAGAGAAAACCCGGCAACAAACGTTACCGGGGGAGGGGAGATTACGTGCAGATTTCGTAGCAAGGGATGTAAGCTGAGCCAGGCAACTTCATACGGTGCTGGGCGACAAAACCCTGAAGCAGGTCGTCCATACGACGCATTATCTCTTTATCGCCGTTGATTTTGTAAGGACCAAACTCTTCAATAGCGCGGATACCGACCTCTTTCACGTTACCCGCCACAATACCGGAGAACGCACGACGCAGGTCAGCAGCCAGCACTTCAACGGGTTGATCCGGGTACAGTTTCAGATTAGCCATGTTCTCGTGAGACGGCTCAAACGGCATTTGCAGATCTGGCGCAATGCGCATTGACCAGTTAAAGCTGTAAGCGTCACCGGTGTCGCGGCGATTTTCTTTCACCAGCGGCATCGATTTTTTCATCTGACGAGCGACTTCAGCAGCGTCATCAATAATGATGCGGTAATGGCGGCGGGCGTTTTCTCCCAGCGTATGCACGACAAACTCGTCCAGTACGCGGAAGTAATCGGCGCTCTCTTTCGGACCGGTGAGGATCAGCGGTAAGACCTGATCTTTATTTGCCGGATTCATCAAAATTCCCAGCAAATAGAGCAACTCTTCTGCCGTACCCACACCGCCTGGGAAGATAATGATGCCGTGAGCGATACGCACAAATGCTTCCAGACGTTTTTCGATATCCGGCATGATTATCAATTCGTTGACCAGCGGGTTAGGCGGTTCAGCGGCGATAATTGACGGCTCTGTCATACCAATAAAACGGCTGTCTTTGTAACGCTGCTGAGCGTGACCCACTGCCGCGCCTTTCATCGGTGCTTCCATCGCACCCGGGCCGCAACCGGTGCAGATATTTAACTCACGCAGACCCAGCTGATTTCCGACGCGACGGGCATACAAATACTCGTTTTCGTTGATTGAGTGGCCGCCCCAGCACACAACCATATTTGGCGCTTCGCCGACATGCAGTGCGCGAGCATTACGCAATATAGAAAAGACCAGATTAGTAATGTGGACAGAGTTGTCGAGATTCAGGTTTGGAAAACGAACGGTGTTATGGATTTGCCCATAGACGAAGAGAATGTCGCGCAGAACAGCGAACAAGTTGGCCTGCAAGGCGCGAATAATGCGCCCATCGACAAAAGCTTCTTCCGGGGGGTTGATCAGTTCTAACTTAACGCCACGTTCACGGCGTAGCACGTTAATGTCAAAATTTTCAAAACGAGACAGCAGTTCTTTGCTGTTATCGGTCAAACTACCGGAGTTCAGAACAGCAAGTGAACAGTTGCGAAACAGTTGATAGAGGTCGCTGCTGGCGGTGCGTTTAAGCATATCCACTTCCAGCTGCGACAACATATCCATGGAGCCAAGCGGGCTAATATGTGTAATCAAGAAAAACTCCTTATGGGACGAATATCGTCATTCCCTTTGATTACAATAGCCCTGCCTGATGGCCTTTCACAACTCTATGCGTGAATCCAGTACGCAAAAATGAGAAAAAATTTATTGTCGTACCAGTCGGGTCGTCGATGGGACAAAGTCGCTATTGCTACGCCACGGGTTAATGTCCAGGCCGCCACGACGGGTATAACGCGCATAGACGCTTAATTTCTCTGGCTGGCAGAAGTGCAGCAGGTCATTGAAAATACGCTCTACGCATTGCTCATGGAACTCGTTGTGATGACGGAAAGAAACCAGATAACGCAGCAGTTTTTCCCTGTCAATTTTGCGTCCACGGTACTGAATTTGGATCGAACCCCAATCTGGCTGATGGGTGATCAGGCAGTTTGACTTCAGCAGGTGGCTAACCAGCGTCTCTTCCACCACTTTTTCACCGCTGGCGGCATTCTCAAGATAGTCAGTGGTAAATTCATAGTTATCGATAGCGATATCCTGGTCATCAATGCAGGTGCCATTGAAATGACCCATCGGCTGGCCTTCCAGTTCATCAAGACGATATAAGGCCACGCTAACTTTACCCTGGGCGCAGGTGCTTAAGTCTCGTTCCAGCGTCTGGCGCACCTCGTCCCAGTGATTAAAACGCGTCTGGTTAAAGCTGTTGAGATAGAGCTTAAAACTCTTCGACTCAATCAGATTTACGCTGGTGTAATCAAGTTCAACATGACCGACAGCGACCTGCGGCAAACCTTTGGCATTCAGCCAGGAAAGTTCATACAGCGTCCAGATATCCGCACCGTGAAAAGGCAGGTTATCCGCTTTCAGACCCAATGGATCGCGATTCAGACTACGCGGAACGCCTTGCAGCAGACTGGCGTCATAGGTATCCCGGTAATCGGTTGATTTCCCGAGAGTCAGGCCCGCAAGTGCCTGATGGTTTGCATAAGAAGACATGTTTCACCGTCATAAACCAGATAAACTAAACGACAAGTGTATCTGGTTTAAGTGAAGAGAGAAATTAGTGGACGATTTGACCGCACAAGCCTTAAGAGATTTTACTGCGCGCTACTGCGATGCGTGGCATGAAGAGCATAAAAGCTGGCCGTTAAGTGAGGAGCTGTATGGCGTGCCTTCACCATGCATTATTTCAACCACCGATGACGCCGTATACTGGCAACCCCAGCCGTTTACCGGTGAACAAAATGTAAACGCGGTTGAACGGGCGTTTGATATTGTGATACAACCCACAATTCATACTTTCTATACAACCCAGTTTGCCGGGGATATGCATGCCCGGTTTGGTGATATCTCACTGACATTACTGCAAACCTGGAGCGAAGACGACTTCCGTCGGGTGCAGGAAAATCTGATTGGTCATCTGGTGACTCAGAAACGGCTAAAACTGCCGCCCACGCTATTTATCGCGACGCTGGAAGAAGAGTTAGAGGTCATCTCGGTGTGTAATCTCTCTGGTGAAGTGTGCAAAGAGACGCTGGGAACGCGTAAACGGATGCATTTAGCCTCAAATCTTGCGGAATTCCTTAACCAACTTAAGCCCCTTCTGTAATCCAAATACCCCGTCTGGTTGTGAGAGATCTCTTACAGACCCTGTAGGAGATCGCCAGGAAATAAGCGAATACTTAAAGAGATAAGAATCGATATTTCCATTTAAAATCAATAAATTACTTGTTAATTCTTAACTTTCATATGAAATTATCCTTAAGGCATTGTCTGTAAGCTCCTTGTAAGACTCAGCGAAAAAGACGATTCTATCTTCGTCGACAGGGAGTCAGACAATAGAAGTGAACATTAGGATGATGACACTTCTGAAGGACACGCCAGGACGGTGTTTCAGGGAAAGGCTTCTGGATGAAGCGAAGAGGATAACGCAGGACGCGTTAAAGGACACCTCCAGGATGGAGAATGAGAACCGGTCAGGATGATTCGGTGGGTCAGGAAGGCCAGGGACACTTCAGGATGAAGTATCACATCGGGGTGGTGTGAGCAGGAAGCGATAGTTCAGGATGAACGATTGGTCGCAAGACCAGAGGAAAAGTTGTCAAGGATGAGCAGGGAGCAACAAAAGTAGCTGGATTGCTGCGAAACGAACCGGGAGCACTGTGAATACAGTGCTCCCTTTTTTTATTCCTGCTATCCTTCGCGGCAGTTTTTTCTTATTGAGGTTGCTTTATGACCACTCATGACCGCGTTCGTCTCCAGTTGCAGGTGCTTGAAGCGTTACTGCGTGAACATCAGCACTGGCGAAACGATGAGCCCCAGCCGCATCAATTCAACAGTACCCAACCGTTCTTTATGGACACCATGGAGCCACTGGAGTGGTTGCAGTGGGTACTTATTCCACGGATGCACGATTTATTAGATAACAACCAGCCATTACCGGGGGCATTTGCCGTGGCGCCGTACTATGAAATGGCGCTGGCGACTGACCACCCGCAACGCACGCTTATTCTGGCGGAACTGGAAAAGCTGGATGCTCTTTTTGCGGATGATGCAAACTGATGCTGGAAATACTCTACCAGGATGAATGGCTGGTTGCGGTAAATAAACCGTCCGGCTGGCTGGTCCACCGTAGCTGGCTGGATCGCGACGAGAAAGTGGTGGTCATGCAAACCGTGCGTGACCAGATTGGTCAGCACGTATTTACCGCGCATCGCCTGGACAGACCAACTTCCGGCGTATTGCTGATGGGACTGTCCAGCGAAGCTGGACGGCTGCTGGCACAACAGTTTGAACAGCATCAAATCCAGAAACGTTACCATGCGATAGTTCGTGGCTGGCTAATGGAAGACGCAGTGCTGGATTATCCACTGGTGGAAGAACTGGACAAAATCGCCGATAAATTTGCCCGTGAAGATAAAGGCCCGCAGCCAGCGGTAACGCATTATCGCGGTCTGGCGACGGTGGAAATGCCAGTCGCAACCGGGCGTTACCCGACCACGCGCTACGGCCTGGTGGAACTGGAGCCGAAAACCGGACGCAAACATCAGCTCCGCCGCCATCTTGCCCATTTGCGTCATCCAATTATTGGCGACAGCAAACATGGCGATTTACGCCAGAATCGCAGCGGGGCTGAACATTTTGGCCTCCAGCGGTTAATGCTACATGCCAGCCAGTTATCATTGACGCATCCGTTCACTGGCGAACCGCTGACTATTCACGCGGGGCTGGACGACACCTGGATGCAGGCGTTATCACAATTTGGCTGGCGTGGTCTGCTTCCTGAAAATGAAAGGGTTGAGTTCAGTGCGCCATCAGGTCAGGATGGTGAGATAAGTTCCTAATCCAGGGAGAAAACGGTATGGCGGAAATTGGTATTTTTGTGGGCACCATGTACGGAAACTCGCTGTTAGTGGCGGAAGAGGCGGAAGCAATTTTGACCGCGCAGGGTCACAAAGCAACGGTGTTTGAAGATCCAGAATTAAGCGACTGGATGCCCTATCAGGACAAGTACGTTCTGGTGGTTACGTCCACGACCGGGCAAGGCGACCTTCCTGACAGCATTGTGCCGCTTTTTCAGGGAATCAAAGATAGTCTCGGTTTTCAGCCGAATCTGCGTTATGGCGTGATTGCGCTCGGCGACAGTAGCTATGTGAATTTCTGCAACGGTGGCAAACAGTTCGATGCGTTGTTGCAGGAACAGAGTGCGCAGCGGATAGGGGAAATGCTGCTGATTGACGCCAGTGAGCACCCGGAACCTGAAACGGAATCAAACCCGTGGGTCGAACAGTGGGGCACGCTGTTGTCCTGACAAATTGCCGTTTTAAGCAAACTGAATCGAATCCTTTCAGGCAAATGCCAGTAAAAACTCGCAAATGTGACGGTTTTTTACTGGCGTTTGCCTGGAGTCAAGCGATCCATTTCATACTCTTCTTTATTTCTCCGTTATAACCCTTCCTTTCTTGTTCTTGTTTTCATTTCCGTGAAGTTGATTCCACCGTCCAGGGCTAATGCCAAAATCGAGCCTCATTGAACGCATTAATGTTGTGTTGTTGCACGGTGAGCCGCTATGGCGCGCTTTTTATACTGCTGATGCCAGATATAAACACGCGCCGCATTCGGCGAACGACCTATAAAAACGGCAAAAACACCCTACGTCACCTCTGATTTCCTGGCGGTATTGCAGTCCAGAGTGAGCGTGGCTAACGCGAATTTTCAGGAGTGCAACAATGAGTTCTTTAAGTCAGGCTGCGAGTAGTGTGGAAAAACGCACTAATGCTCGTTACTGGATAGTGGTGATGTTGTTTATCGTCACATCCTTCAACTACGGCGACCGCGCTACGCTCTCTATCGCCGGTTCGGAAATGGCCAAAGATATCGGCCTTGATCCAGTGGGAATGGGCTATGTGTTCTCTGCTTTCTCATGGGCTTATGTAATAGGACAGATCCCAGGCGGCTGGTTGCTGGATCGCTTTGGTTCAAAACGCGTCTACTTCTGGTCGATTTTTATCTGGTCGATGTTTACCTTGCTGCAAGGCTTTGTCGATATCTTTAGTGGATTCGGCATTATTGTTGCCCTGTTTACGCTGCGCTTCCTGGTCGGGCTTGCTGAAGCGCCATCTTTCCCCGGCAACAGTCGCATTGTAGCGGCCTGGTTTCCGGCGCAGGAAAGGGGAACGGCGGTGTCGATTTTTAACTCCGCACAATACTTTGCGACGGTTATCTTCGCGCCGATTATGGGCTGGCTGACTCATGAAGTGGGCTGGTCACACGTTTTCTTCTTTATGGGCGGTCTGGGCATTGTCATCAGTTTTATCTGGTTGAAAGTCATCCACGAGCCAAATCAACATCCGGGCGTAAATCAGAAAGAGCTGGACTACATTGCTGCGGGCGGTGCGCTTATCAATATGGATCAGCAAAACACCAAAATTAAAGTGCCGTTCAGCGTGAAGTGGGGGCAAATCAAACAGTTGCTAGGTTCGCGGATGATGATCGGCGTTTATATTGGTCAGTATTGTATCAACGCTATGACTTACTTCTTTATCACCTGGTTTCCGGTTTATCTGGTGCAGGCGCGTGGGATGTCGATTTTGAAAGCGGGGTTTGTTGCGTCTGTTCCGGCGGTTTGCGGTTTTATCGGCGGTGTGCTGGGTGGGATTATTTCCGACTGGCTGATGCGTCGCACGGGGTCGCTGAACATTGCGCGTAAAACGCCGATCGTGATGGGCATGTTGCTGTCGATGGTGATGGTGTTCTGTAACTACGTCAATGTTGAGTGGATGATCATCGGCTTTATGGCGCTGGCCTTTTTCGGTAAGGGCATCGGGGCGCTGGGTTGGGCTGTAATGGCAGATACCGCGCCAAAAGAGATCAGCGGTCTTTCCGGTGGCCTGTTCAACATGTTCGGTAACATTTCTGGCATCGTCACACCTATCGCAATTGGTTATATCGTTGGCACGACGGGCTCCTTTAATGGGGCGCTGATTTACGTTGGGGTTCATGCCTTAATCGCGGTACTGAGCTATCTGGTGCTGGTGGGTGATATCAAGCGTATTGAGCTGAAACCTGTCGCGGGTAAATAAGATGATAACCCCGATTTCAAACATCCCGGCTCCTGAATTTCTGACCGTAAACGTCCCGTTTTCGGCCGTCATTGATTCTGAATAAGGACATAAACATGAGTTCTCAATTTACGACGCCCGTTGTTACTGAAATGCAGGTAATTCCGGTTGCGGGTCACGACAGTATGCTGATGAACCTGAGTGGCGCACACGCGCCGTTCTTCACGCGTAATATTGTGATCATCAAAGATAACTCCGGTCACACCGGCGTAGGGGAAATTCCCGGCGGCGAGAAAATCCGTAAAACGCTGGAAGATGCGATTCCGCTGGTGGTGGGTAAAACTCTCGGCGAGTACAAAAACGTTCTGACGCTGGTGCGTAACACGTTTGCCGATCGTGATGCTGGCGGGCGTGGTTTGCAGACTTTTGACCTGCGTACCACGATTCATGTGGTGACTGGAATTGAAGCGGCAATGCTGGATCTGCTGGGGCAGCATCTGGGGGTTAACGTGGCGTCGCTGCTGGGCGATGGTCAACAGCGTAGCGAAGTCGAAATGCTGGGCTATCTGTTCTTTGTGGGTAATCGCAACGCTACACCGCTGGCGTATCAAAGCCAGCCGGATGACTCATGCGACTGGTATCACCTGCGTCACGAAGAAGCGATGACGCCGGATGCAGTGGTGCGCCTGGCGGAGGCAGCATATGAAAAATATGGCTTTAATGATTTCAAACTGAAGGGCGGTGTACTGGCCGGGGAAGAAGAAGCCGAATCTATCGTGGCACTGGCGAAACGCTTCCCGCAGGCGCGTATTACCCTCGATCCTAACGGTGCCTGGTCGCTGAACGAAGCGATTAAAATTGGTAAATACCTGAAAGGTTCGCTGGCTTATGCAGAAGATCCGTGCGGTGCGGAGCAAGGTTTCTCCGAGCGTGAAGTGATGGCTGAGTTCCGTCGCGCAACTGGCCTGCCAACCGCAACCAACATGATCGCCACCGACTGGCGGCAGATGGGCCATACGCTCTCCCTGCAATCAGTCGATATCCCGCTGGCGGACCCGCATTTCTGGACGATGCAAGGTTCAGTGCGAGTGGCGCAGATGTGCCATGAATTTGGCCTGACCTGGGGTTCACACTCCAACAACCACTTCGATATTTCCCTGGCGATGTTTACCCATGTTGCAGCCGCTGCACCGGGTAAAATCACCGCTATTGATACGCACTGGATCTGGCAGGAAGGTAATCAGCGCCTGACCAAAGAACCGTTTGAGATCAAAGGCGGTTTGGTACAGGTGCCGGAGAAACCGGGGTTAGGTGTAGAAATCGATATGGATCAGGTGATGAAAGCGCACGAGTTGTATCAGAAACATGGGCTTGGCGCGCGTGACGATGCGATGGGAATGCAGTACCTGATCCCAGGCTGGACGTTCGATAACAAGCGTCCTTGCATGGTGCGTTAAGACAGATAACAAAAACCGGCTCTGTCTGGAGCCGGTTTTTACTCGATAAAATATTAATTATCCGAGAATTTTGCTGGCTTCGCGCGCCACATTATCCATCTCGTCTAACAGTTCCAGTAGCTCCGGCTCCAGATCTTCTTCTTTAGTACCGCTGCGTAGCTGTTGTTCGATGAGCTGGCAGAGATTCTTCATACGTGGTACGCCGCTATAGCCGCAACTGCCATGTAGTTTATGAATCAAATCAACCAGACCTTCCGGGTTTTCTCCAACCAGTTGTTCCTCAACTTTGTTGCGAACTTCTGGCAGGAAATCGAGCAACATTTGCAGCATATCGCGCGCCAGATCGGTTTTTCCTGCGGCCTGTCGCAGTGCCAGTTGCCAGTCGAGAGTCGCATTCTGGTTCACCACAATTTCGTTCACTTCTGGCGTTACGACGCGAGAGGAAATACCGCTGCCAGGCTTGTAGCGCAACAGCAAATTATGCAATCGCTCTTCCTCAATCGGTTTCGCCAGATAATCGCTCATTCCCGCGCCAAGCAGTTTCTCTTTTTGCCCTGCCATCGCATGTGCCGTTACCGCGATAACCGGCGTTTGCTGCTGATGTGGGTGCTGGTGGATGAGTTCGCACGCCCGAATGCCGTCCATGTCCGGCATTTGAATATCCATTAAGATCAAATCGAACGGCATCTGTTTCGCGCGTTCAACCGCCTGATGCCCGCTATCGCAAAGCTCCACATGTTGCACCATATCTTCCAGCAACGCGCCGATAAGTTTCAGGTTCGCGGGGTTATCATCAACCGCCATGACTGTCATTGCCAGCTTACTTTCATCGGTAACAGGCAAAAGCGTGTTTTGTTTTTGATGACAAAATTCCGTCAGGGCAGGCAACAGGCGCGTAGGTGTTAAGGGTTTCAGCAGACACGCGCCGATACCATCTTGCTTGAGTTTTTCGGCATTGACCTGTGCATGACAAGGAAGCGCCAGCATCAGGAAATCGGTCATCGACACCGCTTGCGCCAACCGCTCATGTTGCATCGTCAGCGGCTCGCGGAAGGTCACCGCAATCCCTAACAACATCATGTCGTAATGCGCGGGAGGCAGCGCGGAGAAGGTTGGGCTATAAACCACTTCCAGCGGTGTTTCACTTAAAATATCCAGCGTACATTGCGCTGCTGCGGAGTTCGGTTCGACATAGGCCAGACGCTTACCGGCGAGGCACTGGGTGGATGGCCCTTCGATGATAATATTCGGGTTCAGATCGAGATTAATGTGGAACCAGAAGGTAGAACCGCGATTCGGCTGGCTATGGAACGAAATATCGCCGCCCATTTCATTAACCAGTTTCTGTGTGATCACCAGCCCCAACCCGGTGCCACCATGACGGCGGGAAATACTGGCATCAGCCTGTCTGAAGGCCTGGAATAAGCGCGATTGATCGCGTTCAGGAATACCAATGCCGGTATCACGAATCTGCACTTCAATCTGCACCTTGGTATTACTCAGCGCACGTTTTTCTACCAGAATATCAATGTTGCCATTCTCGGTGAATTTAATCGCATTCCCCACCAGGTTAGTGATGATTTGCTGTAAACGCAGTGGGTCGCCAATTACGTTATCGGGCACGTCGCTCTTAATATTGAGCGTTAATTCCAGCCCTTTATCGTGAGAAGAATGTGCCAGCAGGGTAACGACTTCATCCAGCGTGCTACGCAATGGGAACGGAATACTTTCCAGAATCAGCTTGCCCGCTTCTAGTTTCGAGAAGTCGAGAACATCATTAATAATTGCCAGCAAATTATTTGCCGAGCGTTCAATGGTATTCAGGTGATCGCGCTGCGTTGGTGTTAATTCTGTTTTCAGTGTCAGGCGGGTAAAGCCAATAACGCCATTCAACGGTGTACGCAGCTCGTGTGACATATTTGCCAGAAACTCGGACTTAATACGCGCCGCTTCCTGGGCGCGCTTTTTCGCCAGATCCAACTCAACGTTCTGAATTTCCATCTGCTCCAGCGTTTCCCGCAGATCGGAGGTCGCCTGGTCGATATTGTGCTGCATCTCTTCGTGATAAGCAGCCAGTGACATTGCCATCGAGTTGATACCGTTTTTCAGCATATCCAGCTCGCCGAGCATAAATCCTTCCACCCGGCTGTCGAGTTGCCCACGACGGATGCGGTCGACGGTATTCACCATGTTACGAATTGGGCCGGTTACATCGCGCATTAAGCGCCAGCCAAAAATAAGCGCAATACCGATACAAAACAGCATCATCACGCTGGAAATAAAGATCTCTTTATATTGCTGCAAGCGAACTGATTTGAGATCCAGCTCAAGCGCAATATATCCCAGCATATTCTGGCTATTTTTGGCATCGCTACTGGGCGATTCGTCGGGGGAATAACTCTCGGAAATAATCGGTGTGCGCAGGATCATAATATCGCCGTCACGTACAACAGTGAGCTGGCGAGGAAACGGCACGTTGCTGCCGAGCTGCATTGATGAAGGATCAAGATGAAAATTGGAGGTGACAAAAAGTCGGTTATTTTCATCATAAACCGAAATCGCGCGAACAATATCGGAATGGCGACGATGCAGTACGCTTATTAACTGACCGATAGATTCGCGATTTTGCAGGCTCATGCCATATTCAGTAGAAACGGCAAGTGGCTCAATAATGCTGGCACCGGCATCTTCCAGTTGACGCTGCAAGTCGTTATAGCGGTGTACGACGAAAAAGATACTCAGCAATAAACCAATAAGGACGGTCGGTGCCAGGATCAGAATCATCATGCGTGCGCGCAGGCTGTAGTTGGTCATGGAGTTCCGTTATGGGACAATTAAGGTCACACTGTTAAATTGAGAAAGTCTCGCCAATGGCGCAATTCTACTCTGCAAAACGACGCACGACGACGCGTCAGATCATAACCGTTTCAGTCAACGACCTCGACTCTTTTGGTCAGGGCGTGGCGCGACATAACGGCAAAACGTTATTTATCCCCGGGCTATTGCCGCAGGAAAACGCGGAAGTGACTGTTACTGAAGATAAAAAACAGTATGCCCGCGCTAAAGTCGTAAGGCGGTTAAGCGACAGCCCGGAACGCGAAACGCCACGCTGCCCTCATTTTGGCGTATGCGGTGGCTGTCAGCAACAACACGCCAGCGTGGATTTACAGCAGCGCAGCAAAAGTGCGGCGCTCGCCCGGTTAATGAAACACGACGTCTCTGAAGTGATCGCCGACGTCCCCTGGGGCTATCGGCGCCGTGCGCGTTTAAGTCTGAACTTTCAGCCGAAAACACAACAGCTCCAGATGGGATTTCGCAAAGCGGGTTCCAGTGACATTGTTGATGTTAAACAATGCCCTGTTTTAGTGCCCCAACTTGAAGCATTGCTGCCCAAAGTCAGAGCATGTCTGACGAGCTTACAGGGAATGCGCCACCTTGGGCATGTTGAACTGGTGCAGGCAACCAGCGGCACGCTGATGATTTTGCGCCATACCGCACCGCTAAGTTCGGCAGATCGCGAAAAACTGGAACGCTTTTCGCATTCTGAAGGCCTGGATCTGTATCTCGCCCCCGATAGTGAGATACTCGAAACGGTCTCTGGTGAGATGCCCTGGTATGACTCAAACGGGTTGCGCTTAACTTTTAGCCCGCGTGATTTTATTCAGGTCAACGCGGGCGTGAACCAGAAAATGGTGGCGCGCGCGCTGGAGTGGCTGGATGTGCAACCTGACGAGCGCGTGCTGGATCTGTTCTGCGGCATGGGCAATTTTACGCTGCCGTTAGCCACTCGTGCGGCAAACGTGGTGGGCGTAGAAGGTGTTCCGGCACTGGTGGAAAAAGGCCAGCAGAATGCGCGTCTTAATGGCTTACAAAATGTGACGTTTTATCACGAAAATCTTGAAGAAGATGTCACAAAGCAGCCGTGGGCGAAAAGCGGCTTCGATAAAGTGTTGCTGGACCCGGCGCGAGCAGGTGCCGCAGGTGTTATGCAACAAATTATAAAACTGGAACCCATTCGTATAGTTTATGTATCCTGTAACCCTGCAACGCTGGCTCGGGATAGCGAAGCGTTATTAAAAGCAGGATATACCATTGCGCGACTGGCGATGCTGGATATGTTCCCACACACGGGACATCTGGAATCGATGGTACTTTTCTCGCGCGTTAAATAGTTGCGATTTGCTGATTTCGGCAGGTCTGGTCCCTAAAGGAGAGGACGATGGTTGCGGTAAGAAGTGCACATATCAATAAGGCTGGTGAATTTGATCCGCAAAAATGGATCGCAAGTCTGGGTATTACCAGCCAGAAGTCGTGTGAGTGCTTAGCCGAAACCTGGGCGTATTGTCTGCAGCAGACGCAGGGGCATCCGGATGCCAGTCTGCTATTGTGGCGTGGTGTTGAGATGGTGGAGATCCTCTCGACATTAAGTATGGACATTGACACGCTGCGGGCGGCGCTGCTGTTCCCTCTGGCGGATGCCAACGTCGTCAGCGAAGATGTGCTGCGTGAGAGCGTCGGTAAGTCGGTCGTCAACCTTATTCACGGCGTGCGAGATATGGCGGCGATCCGCCAGCTGAAAGCGACGCATACCGATTCTGTTTCCTCTGAACAGGTCGATAACGTTCGCCGGATGTTATTGGCGATGGTCGATGATTTCCGCTGTGTGGTCATCAAACTGGCTGAGCGTATTGCTCATCTGCGCGAAGTGAAAGACGCGCCGGAAGATGAACGCGTACTGGCAGCAAAAGAGTGCACCAATATCTATGCGCCGCTGGCGAACCGTCTCGGGATCGGGCAACTGAAATGGGAACTGGAAGATTACTGCTTCCGTTATCTCCACCCGACCGAATACAAACGCATTGCAAAACTGCTGCATGAGCGCCGTCTCGACCGCGAACACTACATTGAAGAGTTTGTCGGTCATCTGCGCGCTGAGATGAAAGCTGAAGGCGTTAAAGCTGAAGTGTATGGCCGCCCGAAACACATCTACAGCATCTGGCGCAAAATGCAGAAAAAGAACCTTGCCTTTGACGAGCTGTTTGATGTCCGTGCAGTACGTATCGTCGCCGAGCGTTTACAGGACTGCTACGCCGCGTTGGGGATAGTGCACACTCACTATCGCCACCTGCCGGATGAGTTCGACGATTACGTCGCTAACCCGAAACCAAACGGCTACCAGTCTATTCATACCGTGGTGCTTGGGCCGGGCGGCAAAACCGTTGAGATCCAAATCCGCACCAAACAGATGCATGAAGATGCTGAGTTGGGCGTTGCTGCGCACTGGAAATATAAAGAGGGCGCGGCTGCTGGCGGCGCGCGTTCGGGACATGAAGACCGGATTGCCTGGCTGCGTAAACTGATTGCGTGGCAGGAAGAGATGGCCGATTCCGGCGAAATGCTCGATGAAGTACGCAGCCAGGTCTTTGACGACCGGGTGTACGTCTTTACGCCGAAAGGTGATGTGGTTGATTTACCTGCGGGCTCAACGCCGCTGGACTTCGCGTACCACATCCACAGTGATGTCGGGCACCGCTGCATCGGGGCAAAAATTGGCGGGCGTATCGTGCCGTTCACCTACCAGTTGCAGATGGGCGACCAGATCGAAATTATCACCCAGAAACAGCCGAACCCCAGCCGTGACTGGTTAAACCCAAACCTCGGCTACGTCACAACCAGCCGTGGGCGTTCGAAAATTCACGCCTGGTTCCGTAAACAGGATCGTGACAAAAACATTCTGGCAGGACGGCAAATCCTTGACGACGAGCTGGAACATCTGGGGATCAGCCTGAAAGAAGCAGAAAAACATCTGCTGCCGCGTTACAACTTCAATGATGTCGACGAGTTGCTGGCGGCGATTGGTGGCGGGGATATCCGTCTCAATCAGATGGTCAACTTCCTGCAATCGCAATTTAATAAGCCGAGTGCCGAAGAGCAGGACGCCGCCGCGCTGAAGCAGCTTCAGCAAAAAAGCTACACACCGCAAAACCGCAGTAAAGATAACGGTCGCGTGGTAGTCGAAGGTGTCGGCAACCTGATGCACCATATCGCGCGCTGCTGCCAGCCGATTCCTGGCGATGAGATTGTCGGCTTCATTACCCAGGGACGTGGTATCTCAGTACACCGCGCCGATTGCGAACAACTGGCGGAACTGCGCTCCCATGCGCCGGAACGCATTGTTGACGCTGTATGGGGCGAGAGCTACTCCGCCGGATATTCGCTGGTGGTTCGTGTGCTGGCGAATGATCGTAGCGGGTTGTTACGTGATATCACGACCATTCTCGCCAACGAGAAGGTGAACGTGCTTGGCGTTGCCAGCCGTAGCGATACCAAACAGCAACTGGCAACCATCGATATGACCATTGAGATTTATAACCTGCAGGTGCTGGGGCGCGTGCTGGGTAAGCTCAATCAGGTGCCGGACGTTATCGACGCGCGTCGGTTGCACGGGAGTTAATCTTACATAGCTGGATATGGCGTCAGCCGTATCCAGCGATATCTTTTACTCGAAGGTATTACACCTGACAGACCCGCAATTTTCAGGACATTCCAATGAATCAAATCGACCGTTTGCTCACTATTATGCAGCGTCTTCGCGACCCGGAAAACGGCTGCCCGTGGGATAAAGAGCAGACATTCGCCTCTATTGCACCTTATACCCTTGAAGAAACCTACGAAGTGCTGGATGCCATTGCCCGCGAAGACTTTGACGATCTGCGCGGTGAACTTGGCGATCTATTGTTCCAGGTGGTGTTTTACGCGCAAATGGCCCAGGAAGAAGGGCGCTTTGACTTTAATGATATTTGCGCTGCAATCAGCGATAAATTAGAGCGTCGACATCCACATGTTTTTGCTGACAGTTCTGCCGAAAACAGCAGTGAAGTGCTCGTCCGTTGGGAGCAAATCAAAACCGAAGAACGCGCGCAGAAAGCGCAGCATTCGGCGCTGGACGATATTCCTCGTAGTTTACCGGCCTTAATGCGTGCGCAAAAAATCCAGAAACGTTGTGCCAACGTTGGCTTCGACTGGACGACGCTTGGCCCGGTAGTCGATAAAGTCTACGAAGAGATCGACGAGGTGATGTACGAGGCGCGGCAGGCTGTTGTCGACCAGGCTAAACTGGAGGAGGAAATGGGTGACCTGTTGTTTGCCACGGTCAATCTGGCTCGCCATTTAGGGACAAAAGCGGAAATTGCATTGCAAAAAGCCAACGAAAAATTCGAGCGTCGTTTTCGCGAAGTGGAGCGTATTGTTGCCGCGCGTGGACTGGAAATGACAGGTGTTGACCTCGAAACAATGGAAGAAGTCTGGCAACAGGTAAAACGGCAGGAAATTGATCTCTAAGGGAATTACGCGGTCAAGCGCGATTTGTGTCATTTTTTAAATGACAAGCGATTGATTTGCGTCAAAAACATTTACCCCAAAGGGGCTATTTTCTCACTCCTGATTTCAATAGTGCGCTGGCGAAGAGGAGGGATAATGAAAGTTTGTGGCACAGGTCATGTTCGGGTATACTGCTTTCCCGTCCTGGTTATTCCATCGTCTTTTCAACCTAACTTCTCAGGTTCAGCATGACAACGAACTATATTTTTGTGACCGGCGGGGTCGTATCCTCTCTGGGTAAAGGCATTGCCGCAGCCTCCCTCGCAGCCATTCTTGAAGCCCGTGGCCTCAATGTGACCATCATGAAACTGGATCCGTACATCAACGTCGATCCAGGTACTATGAGCCCAATCCAACACGGGGAAGTGTTCGTTACTGAAGACGGCGCTGAAACCGACCTGGACCTGGGGCACTACGAGCGTTTCATTCGTACCAAAATGAGCCGCCGTAACAACTTTACCACGGGTCGTATCTACTCTGACGTTCTGCGTAAAGAACGCCGTGGCGACTATCTGGGCGCAACCGTACAGGTTATCCCGCACATTACTAACGCTATCAAAGAACGCGTTCTTGCTGGTGGCGAAGGCCACGACGTGGTTCTGGTAGAAATCGGCGGTACTGTAGGTGATATTGAATCCCTGCCGTTCCTCGAAGCGATTCGCCAGTTGGCTGTTGAAATTGGCCGCGAACATACTCTGTTTATGCACCTGACGCTGGTGCCGTACATGGCAGCGTCTGGTGAAGTCAAAACCAAACCGACTCAGCACTCTGTAAAAGAGCTGCTCTCTATCGGTATCCAGCCTGACATCCTGATTTGTCGTTCAGATCGCGCCGTACCGGCAAACGAACGTGCGAAGATTGCATTGTTCTGTAATGTTCCGGAAAAAGCGGTTATTTCTCTGAAAGACGTCGATTCCATCTATAAAATTCCGGGCCTGTTGAAATCTCAGGGGCTGGACGATTATATTTGTAAACGATTCAGCTTGAACTGCCCGGAAGCGGATCTGTCCGAATGGGAACAGGTTATCTTTGAAGAAGCGAATCCGGTGAGTGAAGTCACCATCGGTATGGTCGGTAAGTACATTGAACTGCCGGACGCTTATAAATCCGTGATTGAAGCACTGAAACACGGCGGGCTGAAAAATCGTGTCAGCGTCAACATCAAACTGATCGATTCACAAGATGTTGAAACGCGCGGTGTTGAAATCCTTAAAGGTCTGGACGCGATCCTCGTACCTGGCGGTTTCGGCTATCGTGGCGTAGAAGGCATGATTACTACCGCGCGCTTTGCGCGTGAGAACAATATTCCTTATCTGGGCATTTGCCTGGGTATGCAGGTGGCGTTAATTGATTACGCTCGCCATGTTGCCAACATGGAGAACGCCAACTCTACGGAATTTGTGCCAGACTGTAAGTACCCGGTTGTGGCGCTGATTACCGAGTGGCGCGATGAAAACGGCAACGTTGAAGTTCGTAGCGAGAAGAGCGATCTCGGCGGAACCATGCGTCTCGGCGCACAGCAGTGCCAGTTGGTTGACGATAGCCTGGTTCGCCAGCTGTACAATGCGCCGACAATTGTTGAGCGTCATCGTCACCGTTACGAAGTCAACAACATGCTGTTGAAACAGATTGAAGATGCAGGTCTGCGCGTTGCGGGCCGTTCCGGGGATGATCAGTTGGTCGAGATCATCGAAGTTCCGAATCACCCGTGGTTCGTGGCTTGTCAGTTCCATCCGGAGTTTACTTCTACTCCACGTGATGGCCACCCGCTGTTTGCCGGCTTTGTGAAAGCCGCCAGCGAGTTCCAGAAACGTCAGGCGAAGTAAGTAAAAAAGTTAGAACGGCAACGCGTACCCAGGGTACGCGTTGTTTGTCTGGAGTTTTAGTTTAACTAGTGACTTGAGGAAACCCTAATGTCCAAAATCGTAAAAATCATCGGTCGTGAAATCATCGACTCCCGTGGTAACCCGACTGTTGAAGCCGAAGTACACCTGGAGGGTGGTTTCGTCGGTATGGCAGCTGCTCCGTCAGGTGCTTCTACTGGTTCCCGTGAAGCACTGGAACTGCGCGATGGCGACAAATCCCGTTTCCTGGGCAAAGGCGTAACCAAAGCTGTTGCAGCGGTTAACGGCCCGATCGCTCAGGCGCTGATTGGCAAAGATGCCAAAGATCAGGCTGGCATTGACAAGATCATGATCGACCTGGACGGCACCGAAAACAAATCCAAATTCGGCGCGAACGCAATCCTGGCTGTATCTCTGGCTAACGCCAAAGCTGCTGCAGCTGCTAAAGGTATGCCGCTGTACGAGCACATCGCTGAACTGAACGGTACTCCGGGCAAATACTCCATGCCGGTTCCGATGATGAACATCATCAACGGTGGTGAGCACGCTGACAACAACGTTGATATCCAGGAATTCATGATTCAGCCGGTTGGCGCGAAAACTGTGAAAGAAGCCATCCGCATGGGTTCTGAAGTTTTCCATCACCTGGCAAAAGTTCTGAAAGCGAAAGGCATGAACACTGCTGTTGGTGACGAAGGTGGCTATGCGCCGAACCTGGGTTCCAACGCTGAAGCTCTGGCTGTAATCGCTGAAGCTGTTAAAGCTGCTGGTTATGAACTGGGCAAAGACATCACTCTGGCGATGGACTGCGCAGCTTCTGAATTCTACAAAGACGGTAAATACGTTCTGGCTGGCGAAGGCAACAAAGCTTTCACCTCTGAAGAATTCACTCACTTCCTGGAAGAACTGACCAAACAGTACCCGATCGTTTCTATCGAAGACGGTCTGGACGAATCTGACTGGGACGGTTTCGCATACCAGACCAAAGTACTGGGCGACAAAATCCAGCTGGTTGGTGACGACCTGTTCGTAACCAACACCAAGATCCTGAAAGAAGGTATCGAAAAAGGTATCGCTAACTCCATCCTGATCAAATTCAACCAGATCGGTTCTCTGACCGAAACTCTGGCTGCAATCAAGATGGCGAAAGACGCTGGCTACACTGCAGTTATCTCTCACCGTTCTGGTGAAACTGAAGATGCTACCATCGCTGACCTGGCTGTTGGTACTGCTGCAGGCCAGATCAAAACTGGTTCTATGAGCCGTTCTGACCGCGTTGCTAAATACAACCAGCTGATTCGTATCGAAGAAGCTCTGGGCGAAAAAGCACCGTACAACGGTCGTAAAGAGATCAAAGGCCAGGCATAAGTCTGACTTTATCTGATTTAAAAAAGCCAGCCTTCGGGCTGGCATTTTTTATGGTTGAGTTACCAGCGGCCGGACGCGCCACCACCGCCAGAAGAACCGCCACCTCCGCTAAATCCGCCGCCACTTGAACCTCCACCGGAAGAGGATGAAGAAGAACCTTTTCTCGAAGCTCTTTCTTTACCGAGCTTCTTGTATTTGGCGCGTAACTTTTTATTCACCAGAAGCCAGAAGATAAGCAGCGGTACGATCGCAAAAGGCGTTAACATACCGCAGGCAACGATTAAATTCGTCCATGGTCCTGGCTCGGCAGCATAGAGGAATACCATCCCGTAAATTGCGGCAGTGAGGGCAATCCACGGTAGATTTGATGGATCGGTAAAAATAATAAAATACGAAAGTACAGCCAGTAAAATAATGACAGCAATCGATAATGGAATTGGAGTTTTGATACTGTAATGATTTCCGCTGCCTTCTGGCAATTCACCATTCAACAGAAGCGCGCCGATATTTTCGCTGGCCAGTGTTAACCCTCCCATAAGATCATCGTTTTTGAACGCGGGGATCAATATATCACTGATAATCTTTGCCGCTTGCAGGTCGGTAACAACGCCCTCCAGTCCATAGCCAACTTCAATACGGACGGTATGATCTTCCCAGGCGACCAGGAGTAAAATACCATCGTTACGCTGTGCATCGCCCAATTTCCAGCTATCAAAAACGCGTGTTGCATATTGTTCAATGGAATCTTCCCCAGTGGATGGCACCACTAATATAGCGACCTGCGCCCGCGTATTCTGTGCAATCTTCTGTAACTGCAGTGTCAGAGATTGTTGCTCAGGTGAACTTAATGTATCAGTAAGATCGGTCACCTGTTGGTGTAGTTCCGGTACAGCAATTTGCTGGGCAAACACAGGAACGCACCACAATATGAGTAGAAAAAAGATTAAGCGCATATTGATCACCAGCGTCCGGATGAACCGCCGCCTCCTGAAGATCCGCCCCCGCCACGAAAAGAATTTCTCGACGAAGAGCGAGAATGAGCAGCACGACTCCCCGTTTTTTTGTTATTTTTTGCACTGGAACCCAGTTTAAGATTGCCAGTAAATATAGCCACAATGATCAGCAGAACGATGCCAGCAATGGTTATTGGCCCGATAAAATAATCAGTCAGCCCGATAATTGTTGATATCAATGCCATATCTTTATTACTGGCGAAAACCAGGCACCATCCCACAACAATTATCAGCAGCACGACAAACAATGAATTTCGTCCTGACTTAGGATGTTGCAGAGGCGTATTTTGTTTTATTGCTTTGGTGTTTTTATTCTTTGGTGCCAGCATCATGGAGAATGCGTGGCTCATATGAAAAAACACCATCAGGCGCCGCCAGCATTTGGCAGTAAACAATAAACTTATGCATACGAAAGATATTCGCCGAATGATGACATCATCACGAAAGAAGCAAAACCAAACGACGGGGGTTGCCAGTGAAATAAGCCATATTACAGGTCCGGGATTATCGATGAAGCGCCAGACGGCGGCAATAATGGCGATCATCAGCAATGTCCAGGCAAGACATGGCAGTGAGCGTTGCGGATTAGCAAACAGATGATTGGCTAAAGCATCCAATGGACTAAGGTTCGCTTTGGTATGGGTAAACAGAGCTATGCCTTCAACTCCCTGCGTTAACCCGGCGAAGAGATTGTTTTTTTCAAACTCTGATTGCATACGGTAACGAACAATTTGCGAAGCTTGTTCTGGTGGCAACATTTCTTCCAGTCCATGTCCAATCTTCATTGACGCCCGCCCTTCCGGCCAAACGGCGAGAATTAAGATACCTTCGCCGTACCGCTTCTCTCCAACGGGTTTCCAGTGATATACCCCGTAGCTCTGCGAGGCTGCAAGTTTAATGTTTTTGCCCCCTGTGGTCGGCGCAACCAACACTGCCACCTGGAAGTGGTTTTGCTGCTCGAGAGTCTGTAATTGTTGAGTTAAAGCTGTTTGTTCTTCTGGCGTTAACGTCCCGGTCAAGTCCGTTACATATGGCACTTGTTCAGCGAATACAGGAAAACCGAATAGCGCCAGAATCAGGATAAAAATACGCATAGCAATTCCTTTCGTTACCAGCGCCCGGAAGCGCCACCGCCACCAGATGAACCGCCGCCACCGCTGAAATTGTCATTGTCGAAAGAAGAGGATGATGATGACGACGAATCTCTGTAGTTAGAATTGCTTCTGGTATGACGTGATGGCTGGTTGGCATTACGCATTGAATCACGCACTTTTCTGCCGAAAGGGGTAAAGGCGATGGCGACAGCCAGAAATGGTGTGGCGAAGCAGAGTAATGTTGCGAGCACTCCCCAGCTTCCGCTGAAACCGGCAATAGGTAAAACAAAGGCCAGTACAACAGCTGCGAAGCAAATCAATCCCAGCGTTTTGATATATCCCCTGGCGGAAATAAAGGTCAGTACTATCGTCCAGGCCAACAAAGCCCACCAACCGCTAAAGGGTAAAGGGTGATCGGTCGGTGTTATCGTTGCTACATTATCCCCTGTCAGATGACTTTCAATATCGCTGATTCCCTCTTGCAAGCCGCCAGCCAGGTCGCCATTTTTAAATGCTGGAATAATACTGTTGCGAATAATTTGTCCGGACTGTGCATCCGTAATAACGCCTTCCAGCCCGTAACCGATTTCAATACGCACGGTATGATCCTGCCAGGCGACTAACAGCAGAATGCCATCATCGCGGTCTTTATCACCTGGCTTCCAGCTATCGAATACCCGCGTTGCGTACTGTTCTATGGTTTCATCGCCTGTTGTTTCAACCACTAACACGACCAGCTGCGCCTGATTTTTTTGCGTCAGGGCTTTAATCTGGTTGGTCAGGGTGTTTACTTCGTTGTTCGTCAATGTGTCAGTTAAATCATTTACATACTTGGGTATTTCAGGTACTAGAATTTGCGTGGCAAACGCAGATGAACAGAAGAAAGCCATAAGAAAGATAAAATTTCGCATAGGGCTTCTCCGCTTAATGAGCATTAGTATTCTGGCTAAAATCTATTGCTGGGGCTTTACTTACTGCGGCGACATCATCTGGCAAATAATTTTTCTTCGGTGTGTAATCCATTACCTTTGCGGTTAATACAGCGGGGAATTTGCGGATGGTAACATTATATTGTTCAATGGCTTTAATATATCTTCCTCGCGCAACGGCAATTCGGTTTTCACTTCCTTCAAGTTGTACCATCAAATTTTGATAGAGTTCCTGAGCCTTTAATTCAGGATAACGCTCACTAATAATCGTTAGCTGACCGAGTGTACGTGTCAGCTGCGACTGAGCTTGCTGCCAGGTTTGTAATTTTTGCGCATCTCCCGGAGCTTGCTGAAGATCGCTGCTGGCGCGATTAGCCTGGCTACGCGCCAATGTTACGGCTTCCAACACTTCTTTTTCATGGCTGGAATAACCTTTAATACTAGCGACGAGATTAGGAATAAGGTCGGCGCGACGTTGATACTGATTCAGAACTTCTGACCAGGATGAATTAACCTGCTCGTCATAAGTTTGAATATCATTATATCCACAACCTGATAAATTGAAAATAAATATAATTACGATGAATGTTCTGAACATGTTTAAATCCCTTTAGTTTAATTCCTCAGGACATAATACGTCGTTTCATTATTTCCTTAATGATCTGATTCACCTTTTTATCTTAAACCCGCATGTAACAGAATGTTAATAAAGCATGAATATTGCGGTAGGATCTGCAATAATTAACAATTATCCACTTTACAGAGAATGCTATGCAGTACCCGATTAACGAGATGTTCCAGACCCTGCAAGGTGAGGGTTACTTTACCGGCGTCCCCGCCATTTTTATTCGTTTACAGGGATGCCCGGTCGGCTGTGCCTGGTGTGATACCAAACACACGTGGGAAAAACTTGAGGATCGGGAAGTTTCTCTTTTCAGCATTTTGGCGAAAACCAAAGAGAGTGATAAGTGGGGGGCAGCGAGCAGTGAAGACTTGCTCGCAGTCATCGGTCGTCAGGGATACACCGCGCGTCACGTGGTGATTACTGGTGGTGAGCCTTGTATTCATGATTTGCTGCCATTGACCGACCTGCTCGAAAAGAATGGTTTTAGCTGCCAGATCGAAACCAGCGGCACTCATGAAGTGCGTTGCACACCGAATACCTGGGTTACCGTGTCGCCAAAAATAAATATGCGTGGCGGTTATGAAGTGTTGTCTCAGGCACTGGAACGAGCCAATGAAATTAAACATCCTGTTGGACGCGTACGGGATATTGAAGCACTGGATGAATTATTGGCGACGCTGACCGATGATAAACCGCGAGTCATTGCCCTTCAGCCGATTAGCCAGAAGGATGATGCCACACGTTTGTGTATTGAAACCTGCATTGCGCGGAACTGGCGTTTGTCGATGCAAACGCATAAATATTTGAATATTGCCTGATTAAACATTTATAAGCGTTGAAAATGAGTGGAACCTGTAAATAACTCCACTCATTTATATTCTTTGTCGCCTCTGAAACTACTCCATTTTGCCCATCCTGGACTAATCATTACCATTCTCTACAAATTCTGTGGCGTTAATTTTTTGCTGGAGTGAAAATTATTACGGTGAAGTTTGGTAGATTTTAGCTTTTATAGATTCATTTTAAATATTTACCTTTTCAGTCAATGGATTAAGTGCTCTTTAACATAGTAGATGTGTTGTTTGTGTGTTCCTGTAAAGTTGGTAGATTGTGGCTGGCTTAAAAAATCATTAATTAATAATAGGTTATGCTTAGAGAGTTCCCCGCGTCAGCGGGGATAAACCGTTACGCACCAGAAAATACGTATAGTCCCCGCCGAGTTCCCCGCGTCAGCGGGGATAAACCGAATGTGTTGTTGGCCGCGCTGGTTGCCCCGCCGAGTTCCCCGCGTCAGCGGGGATAAACCGACGTGCCACCGGAAGAAAAAGCAGCGCAGGACGAGTTCCCCGCGTCAGCGGGGATAAACCGATCTGGCAGCAACGAAACGCCGCGTAACAGTCGAGTTCCCCGCGTCAGCGGGGATAAACCGACCAAAATAGCCGCTGGCATTCGCGCTGGCGTGAGTTCCCCGCGTCAGCGGGGATAAACCGCGAAGACGCAGCATATCCTGTTCATGAGACAGGAGTTCCCCGCGTCAGCGGGGATAAACCGATCCAGTTGGCAACTGATTGAGATGACCGGAAGAGTTCCCCGCGTCAGCGGGGATAAACCGTCGGCGGGGTCGACGGGGGTTGGTTTTTCGCCGAGTTCCCCGCGTCAGCGGGGATAAACCGCGCCCGTTAGTGTCCGCGTACAGAATTGGAGAGAGTTCCCCGCGCCAGCGGGGATAAACCGTTAACTAGCGCCAGTGTGCCTGTTGCTACTGTGAGTTCCCCGCGCCAGCGGGGATAAACCGGGAGGGTATAGTTAATTTCGTTGAGGGCTGCGGAGTTCCCCGCGTCAGCGGGGATAAACCTTTCAGTAGGGTTCAGCCCGGGCAGTTTCCCGCCCGGTATTCCTTACTTACGCATTCGACCAGCTCTGGATCGAATCCGCACTCCCCAGCTCACCATGCATCACTTCATACGATTTTTTCAAAATCACATCAGTGTGTTTGGTTAGGTCTTTGAAAATACCTTTATTCATCGCGTCGTAGCGTTTGGCATTGCACTCAACAGGCATAAAGATATCTTTCACGCGAACCATTTTGTCGATCGCCGTTGCGTAATCCGGATACAGACCCAGACCTACCGCTGTATTAATCGCCGCCCCCAAACTTGCACAGCCGTTAATGGCGTTACGCCGTGCCGGAAGGTTGAACACGTCGGCAAAAATTTGCATAAACAGATCGCTGTTTGAACCGCCGCCAGTAATGATCACATGTTTGGCAAAGTGATTCATTTCATTACACATATTGTCGTAATTATTCTTCAGCGTCAGCGCCACGCTTTCCAGAATCGAACGATAAATCCATGCGTAGTCCATGCTGGAATCAAAGCCGATCATAATCCCGCGTTTATACGGTTCCCATGGGTTGGTCAGCCAGTCCAGCACCGTCATCAGTCCGTTACAACCCGGTGGTACGCAAGACGCCTTTTTGTTGAGCAAATCCTCCGGCGACAGATTCTGCGCTCTGGCATCCTGAATTAGCGACTCGCCCAACATGTCGCGCAGCCAGCTCACCGTCCACATGCCTTTGCGAATACCGTAACCTTCATAAAGCAACGTTTGCGGAATAGAAGACATAATCGGCCAGTACGCTACCGGATCTTTCGGCAGTGCTTTGCCGTTCATCATCAACGCGATGTAGGTGCCTAATGAAATCACTGCCGTTTCATCGTCCAGTAACCCGGCACCTAGTGCTTCTACCGGTTTATCACTGGTGGTACACACAACCGGCAGCCCGGCCGGGAAATGTGTCGCCAGTGCAGCTTGTGGTGTGATATGCCCAAGCACGGTGCCCGGCATTTGAACATCAAACAGCATCTGGCGGGGGATATTAAACTTTTCCATTACCGCTGCATCTTCGCTCCATGCCCAGGTTTTATAATCCACTGGCCACTGACCAAAATAGTTAGCGATATTGTCTTTAAACTCGCCCGTTAAACGGTGCGTCAGATAACCCGAAAAAGAGGTGACATACGCCACGTCAGGATTGGTGTGCTCGTAGGGACGCGTTACGCGTGCATCCTGCCAGCTAATCAACGGCGCAGCTGGCGTGCCATCGGCTTTCAATAACGCACGGCAGCAACGGATTGATCCCAGACCAATGCCAACAATATCTTCTTTATTCCCGGCAAACTGGCTCATCAAATCGTGACCGGCGAAGCATAATGATGCCCATAAATCATCGTCAGGATGTTCTGCGGTATCGGCATCCGGCGTGTGCATCGGCTGTAATAAGCCTTTCCCTTCACAAACTACGTTACCTTCCAGATCGTACATCACCACTTTTGTGCTCTGACTTCCGCCATCAATCCCTATGATGTATTTTTTCGACATGATTTTTCTCCTGTAATTTTCCGGGCTTACTTACCGTTAGCTGTTGCGCTATCAGCAGTACGAATTTTTTGGAACAGCAAAAAGGTAAAAACGATCACCATGCCGAGCGCCGCCATGCCCATCAGCCACATATTGCGGTAGGCTTCTGCTGCGGGCAGAGTGTCTTGCCAGTAACCGATAATTGGGTAAACGAAGACATCCGGCAGGAATCCAATCACTGAACAAATACCCACCGTGGTGCCCATAATGTAAGACGGCGTTCTCGCTTCACCGGGGCAGGCCCAGTACAGCCCGCGTGAGGCGTAGCAGGTGAATCCCAGCAGTAAAATCAGACCAATCCCCATCGCGACCGATTGCGGGTTAGAGTTCGTGACGAGCAGGGCAGTTAACGCCAGCAGGCCGAGTACGGAAAGGATTTGGATCACGCGGGTAGGGGATTTCACTTTGCTGTAGGTGGTGATTATGCCGCCAAGTGGGCCGCACAGCGCGCGGAATATTTTGTTGATCACAATCCCCATGTAGCTCGCCGCCACCAGCGACATGCCGTACATTTCGGTCAGATAGTTGGTGGAGTAACTCAGAATGGCGTAGATGGTGAAGACACCAAAAATCACCATGCTGCAGTACCAGGTGGTGCTGATGCGCAAAACGGCCAGGATGTCGCTAAGCTGGAATGACTGTTTTTCTTCGTTATTGGCACTGCGCAGGCTGTTGTTATCGCTAACAAAAAACCAACACAAAATACCCAGCAGAATGTAAACCACACTGTAGATGATAATGACCGTTTTCAGGCTGGCACTGTCATCCGGAGCAAAGCGGGAAAAGACCCACATGGTAAACACCGCCAGCGACATTACGCCGACGCCGCGCAGTCCTTCCATCCAGCCCATGATCTTCCCTTGCTCGCTATGATCGCCAAGCAACGAGGCGGCTTTAATCGACACCGACCACAGCATTAAAATCGTCGTTATCGCAAACGCGACCTGGATACAAAGCATTACCCATAATGGTGGATATGTTGCCATTATCAGGCCTAATAATCCGGTAATGATCATCGCGGAAGTAATCATTTTGCGATGTGAGAATTTATCGGCAATAACGCCGCTGGGCGCATAAAGAATAATAGCCGCAATACCAAAGGTACTCATTATTAAACCTATCTCGGTATTGCTGAATCCCATAAATTTCGCCATGGGAATTTGATAAATATAACGTAAATAAGCCAGGTCAAAACTAACGCCGCCGCTAAAACTGATTATCGCGAGGGTTATCCAACGGCGATATGAGTTGTGTTGCATATCGTATTCCCATTTGTAATAGACAAAAAAAAGAGAAAAGTAAGCCGCCCTTTCGGGAGGATTACTTTTCTCAGGTCTCTAGTAATTGCGATAAGAAATAACATGGAACACAGGGTTGTTGTGTGAGAGTAATCACGATTCTACTTTTTAAAAACATTTGATAATACAATCATCACACTGTGATTATGGTCACATAAGCGATTATGCCCTTATGATAAAAATTATCTCCAGTTACCAGAGATAATGAGAAAGGTAACTTCCCTCTCGCGGGGGAAGTTACCTTTCTTTTTTTTTGCCTTACGGAAATTGGAGCTAACTATGTCAATCGAATCTCTCAATGCGTTCTCAATGGATTTTTTCTCCCTGAAAGGTAAAACGGCAATTGTTACCGGCGGGAATAGCGGGTTAGGCCAGGCATTTGCGATGGCACTGGCAAAAGCAGGTGCAAATATCTTTATTCCTAGCTTCGTTAAAGATAATGGCGAAACGAAGGAAATGATTGAAAAACAGGGTGTTGAAGTGGACTTCATGCAGGTGGATATCACCGCTGAAGGCGCTCCGCAGAAGATAATCGCCGCCTGTTGTGAGCGTTTTGGCAACGTCGATATTCTGGTCAATAATGCCGGTATTTGTAAGCTGAATAAGGTGCTGGACTTCGGTCGTGCTGACTGGGATCCGATGATTGATGTGAACCTGACAGCAGCATTCGAGTTAAGTTACGAAGCGGCAAAAATTATGATTCCGCAGAAAAGCGGTAAAATCATTAATATCTGTTCCTTGTTCTCTTACTTAGGTGGGCAATGGTCGCCAGCATATTCTGCCACTAAACATGCTCTTGCCGGATTCACCAAAGCCTATTGCGATGAATTAGGTCAATATAATATTCAAGTGAATGGTATAGCCCCGGGATATTACGCGACTGATATTACACTGGCAACGCGCAGTAACCCAGAAACCAATCAGCGCGTTCTTGACCATATTCCAGCAAACCGTTGGGGGGATACTCAGGATTTAATGGGGGCGGCAATATTCCTCGCAAGTCCTGCATCGAATTATGTCAATGGACATTTATTAGTGGTTGATGGCGGTTATTTAGTGCGCTAATCCATAAAGGTGGTTTCTGTTTTTTTATTAATGACTATTCCATTTTTATTATCAGGAAGGAATTATTATGTCTTTATCTCGCGCAGCAATTGTCGACCAGCTAAAGGAAATTGTTGGAACAGATCGCGTTATTACCGATGAAACGGTATTAAAGAAAAACAGCATTGACCGTTTTCGTAAATTTCCGGATATTCATGGTATTTATACTTTGCCAATTCCGGCAGCGGTCGTAAAACTCGGCTCTACAGAGCAAGTGTCCCGTGTTCTGAATTTTATGAATGCGCACAAAATTAACGGCGTGCCGCGTACTGGTGCTTCCGCTACCGAAGGTGGACTGGAAACTGTCGTGGAAAACTCGGTGGTGCTCGACGGCTCCGCCATGAATCAAATCATTAATATTGATATTGATAATATGCAGGCGACGGCGCAATGTGGCGTTCCGCTAGAAGTGCTGGAAAATGCGTTGCGTGAAAAAGGCTACACCACCGGTCACTCTCCGCAGTCAAAACCGCTGGCGCAGATGGGCGGCCTGGTGGCGACTCGCAGTATCGGACAGTTCTCCACACTCTACGGCGCTATTGAGGATATGGTCGTTGGTCTGGAAGCGGTACTGGCAGATGGCACCGTGACACGCATTAAAAACGTGCCACGCCGCGCGGCTGGCCCGGACATTCGTCACATCATCATCGGCAACGAAGGTGCACTGTGCTATATCACTGAAGTTACAGTAAAAATCTTTAAATTCACGCCAGAAAACAACCTTTTCTACGGCTATATCATGGAAGACATGAAAACCGGCTTCAACATCCTGCGTGAAATCATGGTGGAAGGGTATCGTCCGTCGATCGCTCGTTTGTATGACGCTGAAGATGGCACCCAACACTTCACCCATTTTGCCGACGGTAAATGTGTGCTGATCTTTATGGCTGAAGGCAATCCGCGCATCGCACAGGCCACGGGCGAAGGGATTGCGGAAATCGTTGCCCGCTACCCGCAATGCCAGCAGGTGGACAGCAAGCTGATCGAAACCTGGTTTAATCACCTGAACTGGGGACCAGATAAAGTTGCCGCCGAACGCGTGCAGATCCTCAAAACCGGAAATATGGGCTTTACCACCGAAGTCTCCGGTTGCTGGAGCTGCATCCACGAAATTTACGAAAGCGTTATTAACCGTATTCGTACCGAGTTCCCGCACGCCGACGACATCACCATGCTGGGCGGTCACTCCTCTCATAGCTATCAGAACGGCACCAACATGTACTTCGTCTACGACTACAACGTAGTTGACTGTAAGCCGGAAGAGGAAATCGACAAGTACCACAATCCGCTCAACAAAATTATCTGCGAAGAAACCATTCGCCTCGGTGGTTCAATGGTACACCACCACGGTATCGGTAAACATCGCGTTCACTGGAGCAAACTGGAGCACGGCAGCGCGTGGGCGTTGCTGGAAGGGCTGAAAAAGCAGTTCGATCCTAACGGCATTATGAATACGGGTACTATCTATCCGATTGAAAAATAATATGCCAGGCAGCGTCCCGCGATGACGGGGCGTTGCCTTTTCGGCTTCTCAACCGGGAAGCCGTTCTTATTACCGGACAATGAAGGGGTAAAGATGAACACTTCACCGGTGCGAATGGATGATTTACCGCTTAACCGTTTTCACTGTCGAATTGCTGCGCTCACTTTCGGCGCGCACCTGACTGACGGTTATGTTCTTGGCGTCATTGGTTACGCCATTATTCAGCTTACACCTGCTATGCAACTGACGCCTTTTATGGCAGGAATGATTGGCAGCTCGGCGCTGCTTGGCCTGTTTATCGGCAGCCTGGTTCTGGGCTGGATCTCCGACCATATTGGCCGACAAAAAATCTTCACCTTCAGCTTCTTACTGATCACGCTCGCCTCTTTTTTACAATATTTCGCCACTACGCCAGAACAACTGATTGGGCTGCGTATTTTGATCGGCATTGGTCTGGGAGGCGACTACTCAGTAGGCCACACGTTGCTGGCAGAATTTTCCCCGCGCCGCCATCGCGGTATTTTGCTGGGGGCGTTTAGCGTGGTATGGACGGTGGGCTATGTGCTGGCAAGTCTTGCCGGACATCACTTTATTAGCGAAAGCCCGGAAGCCTGGCGCTGGCTGCTGGCTTCTGCGGCGTTGCCAGCCTTGCTGATTACGCTTTTACGCTGGGGAACGCCGGAATCGCCGCGCTGGTTGCTGCGTCAGGGGCGTTTTGCAGAAGCTCACGCTATCGTACATCGCTATTTTGGTTCCCATGTTTTACTGGGCGATGAAGTCGCAACGGCGACCCATAAACACATCAGAACTTTGTTCTCTTCGCGCTACTGGCGGCGCACGGCGTTTAACAGCGTCTTCTTTGTCTGCCTCGTGATCCCATGGTTTGTGATTTATACCTGGCTGCCGACCATCGCCCAGACGATTGGACTGGAAGATGCGCTGACTGCCAGCCTGATGCTTAATGCGTTGTTAATTGTGGGCGCGCTGCTGGGATTAGTTCTGACGCACCTGTTGGCACATCGCAAATTTTTGCTGGGAAGTTTTTTGCTGCTGGCAGTTACGTTAATAGTGATGGCCTGCCAGCCTTCCGGCAGTTCGTTAACGTTACTGCTTTTTGTCCTCTTCAGTACCACCATTTCGGCGGTCAGTAATCTGGTGGGCATTTTGCCTGCAGAAAGTTTTCCCACTGACATTCGCTCGTTGGGCGTCGGTTTTGCTACCGCCATGAGTCGACTCGGCGCGGCGGTAAGTACTGGTCTGCTGCCGTGGGTTCTGGCGCAGTGGGGAATGCAGGTTACCTTATTGCTCCTGGCGGCAGTGTTATTGGTTGGTTTTATCGTGACCTGGCTATGGGCGCCAGAAACTAAAGCACTCCCGCTGGTGGCGGCGGGAAATGCAGGAGGTGCGAATGAACATTCTGTTAGCGTTTAAAGCTGAACCGGATGCCGGAATGCTGGCAGAAAAAGAGTGGCAGGTGGCGGCTCAGGGTGATAGTGGGCCGGATGTTTCGCTGCTACGAAGTTTACTCGGCGCTGATGAACAGGCCGCTGCCGCGCTACTGTTGGCGCAGAGAAAAAGCGGTACGCCGATGTCTTTAACCGCGTTGAGCATGGGCGATGAACGGGCGTTGCACTGGCTGCGCTATCTTACGGCTCTAGGGTTTGAGGACGCGATATTGCTGGAGACAGCGGTAGATCTGCGTTTTGCCCCGGAATTTGTCGCTCGCCATATTGCCGAATGGCAGCGCCTGAATCCGATGGACTTGATTATTACCGGCTGCCAAAGCAGCGAAGGGCAGAACGGGCAAACGCCGTTTTTGCTGGCGGAAATACTGGCCTGGCCCTGTTTCACGCAGGTGGAGCGTTTTACTCTCGACGCGCCATTTATCACTCTCGAACAGCGTACTGAAAACGGGCTGCGTTGTTGCCGTGTCCGCTTACCTACGGTGATTGCCGTGCGTCAGTGTGGCGAAGTCGCTTTGCCTGTACCGGGAATGCGCCAGCGTATGGCGGCGGGGAAAGCGGAGATTACCCGCGAAACTCTTGTCGCAGAAGCGCCAGTGATACAGTGCCTGCAACTGGAAAGGCCGGAGCAACGGCGCGGTGCGACGCTGATTGATGGGCAAACAGCTAAAGAAAAAGCACAAATATTGTGGCGGGATTATTTGCGCCAGAGGATGCAGCCATGAATATCGCCATCGTGACAATCAATCAGGATCATTCCGCAATGGCAGGCTGGCTGGCAGAACAGGATTTCAGCGGTTGTACACTGACGCACTGGCAAATAGAACCACAGCCAATGGTCGCGGAACAGGTGCTGGATGCGCTGGTGGAACAGTGGCAGCGAACGCCTGCGGACGTTGTTCTCTTTCCTCCGGGAACGTCTGGCGATGAGGTGGCAACCCGACTGGCCTGGCGTTTACATGGCGCCAGTATCTGCCAGGTGATTTCTTTGGATATATCTACCGCAAGCGTGCGCAAATCCCACTGGGGAAATGCGCTGACGGCGACGTTGCAAACAGAAAAACGTCCGCTATGTCTTTCTCTGACGCGCCAGGCTGGAGCAGCGAAAAACACTATGTTGCCATCTGGTATGCAGCAACTAAACATTGTCCCCGGCGTACTTCCAGACTGGTTTGTTAGCATCGAAAACCTGAAAAATACTACCCGTGACCCATTAGTAGAAGCCAGACGGGTGCTGGTGGTAGGGCAGGGCGGCGAGGCTGATAGCCATGAAATCGCTATGCTGGCTGAAACGCTGGGCGCCGAAGTGGGCTACAGTCGGGCGCGAGTGATGAATGGTGGTTTTGATGCCGAAAAAGTGATTGGCATTTCCGGGCACTTGCTGGCGCCAGAGATTTGCATTGTTGCCGGGGCGTCCGGCGCGGCAGCGTTAATGGCAGGCGTGCGTAATAGCCAGTTTGTGGTGGCTGTGAATCATGACGCCAGCGCGGCGGTATTTTCACAGGCAGATGTTGGCGTGGTAGATGACTGGAAAGCGGTACTGGAGGCGCTGGTGACAGAATGTTTATAGTGTGCTGCCGGATGCGGCGTGGATGCGTTATCCGGCCTTGTATTATCCCGTCAAATCAGTTTTTTCGCTAACGTCCAGACGCTGGTATTCGTAGTGGAAAGCGCCACCACACCGGCGTTAATCGCATTACGCGCATCTTCTTCATCGCACACCAGCCCGCCAGCAATCAGCGGTTGGCGGATTTTCTCCGTCACCCAGCCCAGCACTTTGGGCATACAGCCAGGCAGGATCTCAATGCAATCCGGGTTCGATTGCGCAACCTGCTTATCAATATTGTGAAACGAAATCGAATCGACAATAAACAGGCGATGAATACAGAAAAAACCTTCCGCTCTTGCCGCTTTCAGCATTGAGGCTTTGGTACTGATAATACCGTCCGCCTCGGTCACCAGTTTCAGAAACTGAATGACGACCTCTTTATTTGACGCGCCTTCCAGCAAATCGACATGAATAAAGGCATATTTCCCGGCATTTTTAATCTTTTTGACGATATGACTGATGGTGCAGATATTGCCGTACAACACGGAAATAAACCGGCATTCAGAATCGATGGCCAGTTGCAGGCTGGCATTATCTTTAACGGCAGCAATCACCGGATTCTGGCGGAGCAGGTGTAAGAGGGGCATAAATTATCCTTATTATTTATCCAAAGCGGTAGGTGATGCCGAATCCGGAAGGCGGATAGCGCCACTGTTGTAGCATTTTTTCATCGCACAACAAACGGCAGGTGCCGCACTCCAGGCAGTTACGATAATCAACGTGCAAATCACCTTCCGGCGTGAGCGAAAAAAGACCTGCCGGGCAGGCGTTAATCAACCGTTCTGCCGTCTGGCGCTCAACGGAGTCCGCCGGAACAATGTGTGGCGCATCAGCAGCGCGCCAGAGATTACGGGCTACAGACATCGCAGACTCCTGATAACATCGCCCGCCAGATGCCACAGGCCATGACGACGTAAATGACGCCAGAGCAACTGGCGCAGCGGTGGAACAGGTTTATCACCCTGATCCCATAAATCGCGGGAAATATCCTGCATTAACGCCGGCCACGCCCGATACCAGCCAGGGCGTTGTAAAAGCGCCGGAACATGCTGATAACGCTGTAGAACATCCCACAGCAGGCTGCGTTCGACGTTGTGATGATAAAGTGGAAACAGATTTTGCGGCTCACGGTGCTGGCAGGCGCTAATCAGCGTTTGTGCTGCTGCCTGCGCACCAGTCAGCGCCATGTCCATGCCGCGCACTGAAATTCCAGTATTGACGCAACTGCGCAACGCATCGCCCACCAGCAACCAGCCGTTACCGGCGTATTGCACCGGCATACTGTGCAGGCCACCTTCTGGCACCAGATGCGCGCCATACTCCAGCGATTCCGTATTTTTGATAAGCGGGCGCACTGCCGGATGCGTTTTAAATCGGGCCAGCAGGTCGCTTGCCGGAACACGGCTTTGTGCAAGGGAAGAGAGCGGGCAAACAATCCCAACTGAGAGCGTTTGTTGATTGGTATAAAGAAATGCGCCGCCGGGCAAGTCATCACAGATTTCGCCGCTGAACAATAGCGCCGCACCTTCGTTATTCTCCAGATGAAAACGTTCTTCAATAAGGGATCTTTCAAGCGACAGAACTTCTTTAATCCCCAGCGCCATCGCTCCGTCAGCAGGGCGGGTAACTAACCCGTGGCGTTCTGCCAGTACGCTATTGGCACCTTCCGCCAGCACCACATAACGGGCGCGGAGAATATCGTCACCACAAATAACGCCACACACTCTGCCGTTTTCTATATGTAGCGCATCCACCGTTGCACCAGGGATGCACTCGACACCTTCTTTCCCGGCTTCAGCCACCAGCCACGGATCGAAGCGAGCGCGTAAGACACTCCAGGATTCACTGCCAGGCTGTAAGCTGGAAAATGTCGTTGCGCCATCCGGCGTTAACAGAGAAAGGCTTTCGTGAGTGATGCGTCGCTCAAGGGGGGCGGTCAGGTTAAATTGGGGGAGGAGTTCCGCGAGCGCATGGGTATATAGCCGTCCGCCGGAAAGATTTTTGCTGCCAGGGATTTCAGCACGTTCCAGTAACAGAACGGATAAGCCCGCTCGCGTGCAGCGTAACGCACAAGCGGTGCCTGCAATGCCGGCACCGATAATAATAATGTCGCAGTCGTCTTCCATGTCGTGCCCCGTATATCCAGAGCGCAACACCCTAACATAGCGTTACTTAAGGGAAATTGACCGCCGACACACTCTTATCATTCGCCGCGATAGATGCAACCTGCGGTGCAGGTTTCTTTCACCATAACTGCACTTAACAGCGGAACAACCGGTTTAACCTGATCCCAAATCCATTTTGCTAAAACCTCGCTGGTCGGGTTTTCCAGGCCAGGAATATCATTGAGATAATAGTGATCGAGGCGATCATAGGTTGGTTTAAATGCCGCTTTCAGTTCAGCGAAATCGATAATCCAGCCCGTATGCGGATCGACTTCCCCGGTAATTTCCAGGCGCACCATAAAAGAGTGCCCGTGAAGGCGACCACATTTATGCCCTTGTGGGACGTGTGGCAAGCGGTGAGCGGCTTCGAAGGTGAAATCTTTAAATAACGTGGTGGACATCATAATTTCTCTACAGGACGACAAAACGGGCGTAGAGTACCGGAAAGCCTGTTTTTTCGCATTATCTAAAATGGGTTTGTTGCGCAAAATAGCCTAATTATCTTAATGATGATCGATATTTATTTAATTTTCATTGGGTTAATAAATCTATTTTGTTGTTAAAGACTATTGCTAAAACAGGTTAGTCGATTTGGTTATTAGTTATCGCTATCCCGTCTTTAATCCACACCGTTCGCCCCGTTAACCTTACCTTCTCTTTTGTTTTATGGGCGCAGACAGGGCGCAGAAACAGCTTTGCTTACTGGAACATAACGACGAATGACGACACAGGCCCCACCTTCCGCTTTGCTTCCGCTGAACCCGGAGCAACTGGCTCGCCTCCAGGCAGCCACTACTGATTTGACACCTACCCAGCTTGCGTGGGTATCCGGCTATTTCTGGGGAATACTTAACCAGCAGCCAGGTACACTTGCAGCTACACCTGCGCCTGGCGCAGAAATGCCGGGTATCACCATCATCTCCGCTTCGCAAACGGGTAATGCTCGCCGGGTCGCTGAAGCGTTACGTGACGACTTATTAACGGCAAAACTGAACGTTAAGCTGGTGAACGCAGGTGACTATAAATTCAAACAAATCGCCAGTGAAAAACTGCTTATCGTGGTGACTTCAACACAAGGGGAAGGGGAACCGCCGGAAGAAGCCGTCGCGCTGCATAAGTTCCTGTTCTCCAAAAAAGCGCCGAAGCTGGAAAATACCGCTTTTGCCGTGTTTAGCCTTGGTGACACCTCTTATGAGTTTTTCTGCCAGTCCGGTAAAGATTTTGACAGCAAGCTGGCGGAACTGGGCGGTGAACGCCTGCTCGACCGTGTTGATGCTGACGTTGAATATCAGGCAGCCGCCAGCGAATGGCGCGCTCGCGTGGTTGATGTTCTGAAGTCCCGCGCGCCTGTTGCGGCACCTTCGCAATCCGTCGCTACTGGCGCGGTAAATGAAATTCACACCAGCCCGTATAGCAAAGAGGCGCCGCTGGTGGCGAGCCTTTCGGTTAACCAGAAAATTACCGGACGCAATTCTGAAAAAGACGTTCGCCATATCGAGATCGATTTAGGTGATTCAGGCCTGCGCTATCAGCCGGGCGACGCGCTGGGCGTCTGGTATCAGAACGATCCAGCACTGGTAAAAGAGATTGTTGAACTGCTGTGGTTGAAAGGCGATGAACCCGTCACCGTTGACGGCAAAACGCTACCGCTGGCAGAAGCCTTACAGTGGCACTTCGAACTGACCGTCAACACCGCGAATATTGTTGAGAACTACGCCACTTTAACGCGCAGTGAAACGCTGCTGCCGCTGGTGGGCGATAAAGCGAAGTTGCAGCATTACGCGGCAACCACGCCAATTGTCGATATGTTGCGTTTCTCTCCAGCGCAACTGGACGCTGATGCATTCATCGGTATTTTGCGCCCACTGACGCCGCGCCTGTATTCCATCGCCTCATCGCAGGCGGAAGTCGAGAGCGAAGTGCACATCACCGTCGGCGTTGTGCGTTATGACGTGGAAGGCCGCGCCCGTGCGGGTGGTGCCTCCAGCTTCCTCGCCGATCGCGTGGAAGAAGAGGGCGAAGTTCGGGTGTTTATCGAACATAACGACAACTTCCGTTTGCCTGCTAACCCCGAAACTCCGGTGATTATGATTGGCCCCGGTACGGGCATCGCGCCGTTCCGCGCCTTTATGCAGCAGCGTGCCGCCGACGAAGCGCCGGGTAAAAACTGGCTGTTCTTTGGTAATCCGCATTTTACGGAAGATTTCCTCTATCAGGTGGAATGGCAGCGTTACGTCAAAGAAGGCGTGCTAACGCGTATTGATCTCGCCTGGTCGCGCGATCAAAAAGAAAAAATTTACGTACAAGACAAACTGCGCGAACAGGGTGCAGAGCTGTGGCGCTGGATCAATGACGGTGCCCACATTTATGTCTGCGGCGACGCCAATCGCATGGCGAAAGACGTTGAACAGGCACTTCTGGAAGTGATTGCCGAATTTGGTGGCATGGACACCGAAGCGGCGGATGAATTTTTAAGTGAGCTGCGCGTTGAGCGCCGTTATCAGCGAGATGTCTACTAATGAGCGAAAAACATCCAGGGCCTTTAGTGGTCGAAGGTAAACTGGCAGACGCGGAGCGCATGAAGCTTGAGAGCAACTACCTGCGCGGCACGATTGCTGAAGATTTAAACGACGGCCTGACAGGCGGCTTTAAAGGCGACAACTTTCTGCTGATCCGTTTCCACGGTATGTATCAGCAGGATGACCGCGATATCCGCGCTGAGCGTGCCGAGCAGAAGCTGGAACCGCGTCACGCGATGATGCTGCGTTGCCGTCTGCCTGGTGGGGTGATCACCACCAGACAATGGCAGGCGATTGATAAATTTGCTGAAGACAACACGATTTACGGCAGCATTCGTCTGACCAACCGCCAGACGTTCCAGTTCCACGGCATTCTGAAAAAGAACGTCAAGCCGGCACACCAGATGCTGCACTCGGTCGGGCTTGATGCGCTGGCAACCGCCAACGACATGAACCGTAACGTGCTTTGCACCTCGAACCCGTTTGAATCGCAGCTGCACGCGGAAGCGTATGAATGGGCGAAGAAAATTTCTGAGCACCTGCTGCCACGTACTCGTGCATATGCGGAGATTTGGCTCGATCAGGAGAAAGTCGCTACCACTGATGAAGAACCGATCCTCGGTCAGACCTATTTACCGCGTAAGTTTAAAACGACGGTAGTGATCCCGCCGCAGAACGACATCGATCTGCACGCCAATGACATGAATTTTGTGGCAATAGCGGAGAACGGCAAGCTGGTTGGCTTCAATTTGCTGGTGGGCGGTGGGCTGTCTATCGAACACGGTAACAAAAAAACCTACGCCCGCACCGCGAGCGAGTTTGGCTATCTGCCGCTGGAGCATACGCTGGCGGTGGCGGAAGCCGTCGTGACGACTCAGCGTGACTGGGGGAATCGAACCGATCGTAAAAATGCCAAAACCAAATACACGCTGGAGCGCGTGGGTGTTGAGACGTTTAAAGCGGAAGTGGAACGTCGCGCGGGGATCAAGTTCGAACCGATCCGTCCGTATGAGTTCACCGGACGCGGCGATCGCATCGGCTGGATTAAAGGTATTGACGACAAATGGCACCTGACGCTGTTTATCGAAAATGGTCGTATTCTCGATTATCCGGGGCGTCCGCTGAAAACCGGCTTGCTGGAGATCGCGAAGATCCACAAAGGCGATTTCCGCATTACGGCGAACCAGAATCTGATCATCGCCGGTGTACCGGAAAGTGATAAAGCGAAGATCGAGAAGATTGCCAAAGAGAGCGGGTTGATGAATGCCGTCACGCCGCAGCGTGAAAACTCAATGGCCTGCGTGTCGTTCCCAACGTGTCCGTTGGCGATGGCCGAAGCTGAGCGATTCCTGCCATCGTTTATCGATAACATCGATAATTTAATGGCGAAACATGGCGTCAGCGATGAGCATATCGTGATGCGTGTGACGGGCTGCCCGAACGGCTGTGGCCGCGCGATGCTGGCGGAAGTGGGCCTGGTGGGTAAAGCGCCGGGTCGCTATAACCTGCATCTCGGCGGCAACCGCATTGGGACACGTATCCCACGGATGTATAAAGAAAACATCACCGAGCCGGAAATCCTGGCGTCGCTTGATGAACTGATTGGGCGCTGGGCGAAAGAGCGCGAAGCGGGTGAAGGCTTCGGCGACTTTACGGTGCGTGCGGGCATCATTCGCCCGGTGCTCGATCCGGCGCGCGATTTGTGGGATTAACCATCAGCCCGGTTTTGTAGGCCTGATAAGACGCGGCAGCATCGCATCAGGCAATGTGGCACCTTTTGCCGGATGTGGCGTAAACGCCTTATTCGACCTACTTAACCAGCAAGGCAAACAGTGAGGAATCTATGTCCAGACTCGATCTAAACGCCCTGAACGAACTACCGAAGGTAGAGCGCATTCTGGCACTGGCAGAAACTAACGCCCAACTGGAAAATCTGGACGCTGAAGGCCGCGTTGCCTGGGCGCTGGAAAATCTGCCCGGTGAATATGTGCTCTCTTCCAGTTTCGGCATTCAGGCAGCGGTGAGCCTGCATCTGGTGAACCAGATTCGCCCGGATATTCCGGTGATCCTCACCGATACTGGTTATCTGTTCCCGGAAACCTACCGCTTTATTGATGAGTTAACGGACAAACTCAAACTGAACCTGAAGGTCTACAGGGCAAAAGAAAGCGCCGCCTGGCAGGAAGCGCGCTACGGTAAACTGTGGGAGCAGGGTGTTGATGGCATTGAAAAATACAATGAGATCAACAAAGTCGAACCCATGAACCGGGCGCTGAAAGAGCTGAATGCGCAAACCTGGTTTGCAGGATTACGCCGTGAACAATCTGGCAGCCGCGCCAATTTACCGGTGCTGGCTATCCAGCGTGGCGTATTTAAAGTGCTGCCGATTATAGACTGGGATAACCGAACTATTTATCAGTATCTGCAAAAACATGGCCTGAAATATCACCCATTATGGGATGAAGGATATTTATCGGTCGGTGATACTCATACAACCCGTAAATGGGAACCCGGCATGGCGGAAGAAGAAACGCGTTTCTTTGGCTTAAAAAGGGAATGTGGATTACACGAAGGGTAAATGTTATCCGGATAAATTAAACGCCTCTGTCAGAAATGATGGGGGCGTTTTTATTTTGCGAGCAGCATTCCGGCATTTAAACGTGAACGTCGCAGGGAGAATCAACAGGTATAGAATGGTGTCGGGTGCTTGAGGCTGTCTGGCGTTAAGCATTCGCGAGGTTCCAGATGGACAAAAGCCCCAGGCGATATTTCTATCAACCTGAGGCCAGCGTTCGAACGTAGCAATTCGGATGTTAGTCTCTTCTTTGCAGGGAGGCAAGACATGCTGACAAAATATGCCCTTGTGGCAATCATAGTGCTGTGTTTTACAGTACTGGGATTCACGCTGATGGTAGGCGACTCGTTGTGTGAGTTGAGTATCAGAGAACGTGGTATGGAGTTTAAGGCAGTTCTCGCTTACGAATCGAAGAAGTAGCCACCACGCGGGGGTAAAACCCCGCGTATTGAATTGTGATGGTTTGGTCTCCTGCACCCTTTTTTTAAAATTTATATTTTTATGTGAATATATTGTCTCTGTTTATTATTATGAATTTCAAATGAAAATCATCAATTTATTCATAATACAAATGTTTTATTGGCTGGTATATATCACAGATAATTTTTAATATATGCGTAAATATCCTTTAAGTTTACTGAAGGATAAAAATATTGTGACTTTCTTTGATTTCTGGGGAAAAACCCGACGCGGCGAGAAAGACGGGGGCGATGACTATCATCTTCTTTGCTGGCATTCGCTGGATGTAGCCGCGATGGGCTATTTAATGGTTAAAAGAAATTGCTTCGGGCTGGCTGGCTATTTTCGTCAATTAGGTATTTTAGATAAGGAACAGGCCGCACAATTTTTCGCCTGGTTGTTGTGCTGGCACGATACTGGAAAATTTGCCCGCTCTTTTCAGCAACTTTACCTGCACCCTGAACTCAAGATTCCGGAAGGTTCCAGAAAGAATTACGAAAAGATCTCTCATTCAACGCTGGGTTACTGGCTGTGGAATCATTATTTAAGTGAATGTGAGGAGTTACTTCCTTCATCTTCGCTCTCTCCGCGCAAACTTAGGCGAGTGATAGAAATGTGGATGCCCGTGACGACAGGGCATCATGGTCGTCCGCCAGACCGTATTGATGAACTGGATAATTTTCTGCCTGAAGACAAAGCTGCCGCGCGAGATTTTCTCCTTGCAATCAAATTATTGTTTCCGCTCATTGAGATCCCCGTATTCTGGGATGATGACGAGGGTGTTGAACTTTTAAAACAACTTTCCTGGTATATCTCTGCAACCGTCGTACTTGCAGACTGGACGGGATCGTCAACGCAGTTTTTTCCACGCGTCGCACACGCAATGCCTATCGCGGAGTACTGGCAACGGGCGCAGGATCAAGCTCAAAACGCATTAACCGTCTTTCCGACACAATCTGAAACCGCGCCTTTTACCGGGATAAAAACACTATTTCCTTTTATTGAGCACCTGACACCGTTACAGCAAAAGGTACTGGATCTGGATATCAGCCAGCCTGGACCGCAGTTATTTATTCTGGAAGATGTAACAGGAGCAGGCAAAACAGAAGCGGCGCTTATCCTGGCGCACAGATTGATGGCTGCGGGTAAAGCTCAGGGGCTGTTTTTTGGCCTGCCAACAATGGCAACGGCTAATGCCATGTACGATCGGCTGGTCAAAACCTGGCTTGCTTTCTATTCGCCAGAATCCCGCCCCAGCCTGGTGCTGGCACACAGTGCCCGCACATTAATGGACCGCTTTAATGAATCACTCTGGTCCGGTGATTTAGTCGGGTCAGAGGAACCGGATGAACAAGCGTTCAGTCAGGGATGTGCCGCCTGGTTTGCCGACAGTAATAAGAAGGCTTTACTGGCTGAAATTGGCGTCGGCACGTTGGATCAGGCGATGATGGCGGTGATGCCGTTCAAACATAATAATCTGCGGCTTCTTGGGTTAAGTAACAAAATCCTGCTGGCTGATGAGATCCACGCCTGTGACGCTTACATGTCGTGCATTCTTGAAGGGCTGATCGAGCGGCAGGCGCGTGGCGGAAACAGCATTATTTTGCTTTCTGCCACGCTATCTCAACAACAGCGCGACAAACTCGTCGCCGCCTTTGCGCGTGGCGCAGAGGGCCAGCAAGAAGCTCCGTTGCTGGAAAAAGATAGTTACCCCTGGCTGACGCATGTCACGAAATCGGATGTGAATTCACACCGGGTAGCGACGCGCAAAGACGTTGAGCGTCGCGTGAGCGTGGGTTGGCTCCATAGCGAACAAGCGTGTATTGCGCGTATCGAATCGGCGGTAAGCCAGGGGAAATGTATCGCCTGGATTCGGAATTCTGTTGATGACGCTATTCAGGTTTATCATCAGTTAATTGCTCGCAGCGTCATTCCTGCTTCTAGCCTTTCACTTTTTCATAGCCGCTTTGCTTTTAGAGATCGCCAGCGAATTGAAACGGAGACGCTGTCGCGCTTTGGCAAAGACGACAGCTCACAACGTGCCGGAAAAGTCCTTATTTGTACTCAGGTATTAGAGCAGAGCGTCGATTGCGATCTGGACGAAATGATTTCCGACCTTGCCCCCATTGATTTGCTGATCCAGCGAGCGGGGCGATTACAGCGGCATATTCGCGATATTAACGGTCAGTTAAAGCGTGACGGAAAAGATGAGCGTTCATCTCCTGAACTGCTGATTCTGGCACCCGTCTGGGACGACTCTCCGGGTGACGAATGGTTTGGCAGTGCCATGCGTAACAGTGCATTTGTCTATCCCGATCATGGGCGAATCTGGCTGACGCAGCGCGTACTGCGTGAGCAAGGCGCTATTCAGATGCCTCACTCAGCCCGACTTCTTATTGAATCCGTCTACGGTGAGGACGTGGTAATGCCGGAAGGGTTTGCCCGCAGCGAGCAGGAGCAAGTGGGCAAATATTACTGCGATCGCGCAATGGCTAAAAAGTTTGTGCTGAACTTCAGGCCCGGCTATGCCGCCAATATCAACGATTACCTCCCGGAAAAACTGTCAACACGTCTGGCTGAGGAGTCTGTTTCCCTGTGGCTGACTACCTGTATTGACGGTGTGGTGAAGCCTTATGCCACCGGTGCTCACGCATGGGAAATGAGTGTTGTCAGAGTGCGTCGAAGCTGGTGGAAAAAACATCGCGATGAGTTTTCTTTACTGGAAGGGGAAGCGTTCAGGCAGTGGTGCAGTGAACAGCGGCAAGATCCGGAGATGGCAAACGTGATTTTAGTCACCGATGACGAAAGTTGTGGGTATTCGGCTACGGAGGGATTGATTGGCAAGATTGCTTGAGATGTCTGCGACAGGACTCTTTGAATAGTTGATACACCGAAAAGGATGGAATGATGGACAACCGACCTGGGATGGTCTTTTTTACGAGAGGATGCGTATGAACTCGTTTTCACTTCTGACAACCCCGTGGTTGCCCGTTCGTTATAAAGACGGAACGACAGGCAAGCTGGCACCAGTCGATCTGGCTGATGAACATGTTGTCGATATCGCCGCGCCGCGAGCAGATTTACAAGGTGCGGCGTGGCAGTTTTTACTGGGGCTACTACAAAGCAGTTTCGCGCCAAAAGATCATCGTCGTTGGGATGATATCTGGGAAGACGGGCTGGAAGTCGAAAAGCTACGGGAAGCATTGCTGTCATTAGAGCACGCTTTCCAGTTTGGCCCTGAATCCCCTTCATTTATGCAGGATTTTGAGGCGCTCACGGGTGATAAAGTTCCGGTCGCTTCGCTACTGCCTGAAATTCCCGGTTCTCAAACGACGAAGTTTAATAAAGACCATTTTATCAAGCGTGGTGTAACGGAATATCTGTGCTCCCATTGCTTAGCATTGGCCTTGTTCTCTTTACAATTGAATGCACCAGCGGGTGGCAAAGGCTATCGCACCGGTTTGCGCGGCGGTGGGCCGATGACCACTCTGATTGAGTTACAGGAATATCAGGGCAATCAGCAAACTCCCTTGTGGCGCAAACTGTGGCTCAACGTGATGCCGCAGGATGAAGCCGACTTACCGCTACCCAAAAAATTTGATGATCTGGTTTTCCCATGGCTTGGCCCGACGCGTACCAGCGAACTGGCCGGTGCTGTAGTAACCGATGATCAGGTCAATAAACTCCAGGCGTACTGGGGAATGCCGCGACGTATTCGTATTGATTTTAATACCACGACAGTCGGCAACTGCGATATTTGCGGTGAGCAGAACGACGCGCTTCTGAGCCTGATGACGACCAAAAATTATGGTGCCAATTATGCCATGTGGCAGCACCCCTTAACGCCCTATCGTGTACCGCTTAAAGAGGGGGGCGAGTTTTACTCGGTCAAACCACAACCTGGCGGTTTAATCTGGCGCGACTGGTTAGGCCTTATCGAAACGGGTAAGTCAGAAAATAATAAAGAATTTCCGGCGCTGGTGGTGAAACTCTTTAATGCAAGCAATCTGAAGCAGGCAAAAGTGGGCTTATGGGGATTTGGTTATGATTTCGACAACATGAAAGCCCGCTGTTGGTACGAACACCATTTCCCGCTATTGCTCAATAAAAAAGAAGGCCAGATACCGAAGCTGCGGCTAGCTGCGCAAACGGCTTCACGGATTCTAAGTCTGTTACGCAGTGCACTGAAAGAAGCATGGTTCTCCGATCCGAAAGGTGCTCGGGGTGATTTTAGTTTTGTGGATATCGACTTCTGGAACAAAACTCAGCATCGCTTCCTGAGGTTAGTGCGCAACATTGAAGAAGGTCAGGATCCAGATGAATTACTCAGCAAATGGCAAAAGGAGATTTGGTTATTCGCGCGTCAGGATTTTGACGATCGCGTTTTTACCAATCCTTATGAAGCCGTCGATTTGAAACGCGTTATGACCGCACGCAAGAAATATTTTACAACATCGGCGGAGAAGCAAAATGCTAAGGCCGCCAGGGAGAAAAAGCAGGAGGCTGCTGAATGAATATTGTAAAAGAGGAGCACAAAGCCACGCTGCGTAAATGGCACGAAGAGTTGCAGGCCAAACGCGGCAATCGTGCCAGTCTGCGGCGTAGCACAACGGTTAATGATGTTTGTCTGTCAGATGGGTTTCGTTCTCTGCTGATGCAGACCCACACTTTGTGGAAAATTGAAGCACAAGAGTGGCGTTTTACCGCACTGGCGCTGGTCGCCGCCGTTGCCGCCAATGTAAAAGCCATTGATGAACGGCAACATTTTGCCGCGCAGCTGGCGGCGGTCATGTCAGAGGGGCGTTTTACTCGCCTTTCGGCAGTCAAAACGCCGGATGATTTACTGCGTCAGTTACGCCGCGCAGTCAAATTATTAAACGGTTCCGTCAATCTTAGCTCTTTGGCAGACGATATTTTCCGCTGGTGCCAGGAGAGCGATGACCTGCTCAATCATCACCGCCGCCAGCAGCGGCCAACCGAATTTATCCGTATCCGCTGGGCGCTGGAATATTACCAGGCCGGCGACGCCGATAACGAACAAAATCAATAAAGGACTATTCCATGACGACATTTATTCAGCTTCATTTGTTAACCGCTTACCCTGCTGCCAACCTTAACCGTGATGACACCGGCGCGCCGAAAACCGTGGTATTGGGTGGCGCAACGCGTCTGCGCGTTTCCTCGCAAAGTCTGAAGCGCGCGTGGCGCACTTCTGCACTTTTTGAACAGGCACTGGCGGGCCATATTGGTATTCGCAGTGGGCGTATTGCGCGCAAGGCAGCAACTATCATGATTGAGAAAGGAATCGAAGAGAAAAAAGCCATCGAATGGGCAGCAAAAATTGCCGATTATCTTGGTAAAGCTAAAAACGATAAAAAACCAAAAGATCCGCTCACTAACGCCGAAACCGAACAATTAGTCCATATCAGCCCGGCAGAATTTGAAGCCGTAAAAACGCTGGCTCATCAACTGGCAGAAGAAAAACGCGCGCCAAAAGATGAAGAACTCTTATTGCTACGAAAAGACCGTATGGCAGTGGATATCGCCATGTTTGGTCGTATGCTGGCGAATAAACCCGAGTTTAATGTTGAAGCAGCCTGCCAGGTAGCACATGCATTTGGTGTCAGTGAAACGATTGTCGAAGATGATTTTTTCACCGCCGTTGATGATTTACGCCAGGCTTCTGAAGATGCCGGTGCCGGGCATCTGGGAGAAACCGGATTCGGTTCTGCGCTGTTCTACACCTATATCTGCATCGATAAAGATCTGCTGGTAGAGAACCTTGGCGGAGACGAAGCGTTAGCTAATCAGACCATACGTGCTTTTACGGAAGCCGCGCTTAAAGTCTCCCCAACCGGTAAACAAAACAGCTTTGCCAGCCGTGCCTATGCCTCCTGGGCGCTGGCGGAAAAAGGCACCGATCAACCGCGTTCTCTGGCTGCGGCCTTCTATGAACCCATTAATGGCACCCGTCAGTTAGACGTGGCGGTACAGCGCATTACAACGCTTCGGGAAAACATGAATAAGGTTTACGAACAGAAGACTGATTTCGTAAGTTTTGACGTGATGAACAAACAGGGAAGCATGAAGGACGTGCTGGACTTTATCTGCGCGTAAGGGGCGGCTTATGAGCCAATATCTGATTTTTCAGCTTCATGGGCCTATGGCGTCCTGGGGCGTTGATGCTCCTGGAGAAGTGCGTCATACCCATGAGCTACCTTCGCGATCTGCGCTGCTGGGGCTACTGGCTGCCGGAGTAGGGATCCGGCGTGATGATACCGAACGGTTAAATGCATTTAATCGCCACTATTCACTGGTAGTTTGCGCCAGCTGTAACCCGCGTTGGGCACGGGATTATCACACGGTCCAGATGCCAAAAGAGGTGCGTAAAACGCGTTATTTCAGCCGTCGCGAAGAGCTGAGCAATCCTGAACTGCTAAGCGCGATTATCTCCCGGCGCGACTACTACACTGATACCTGGTGGATGGTGGCTGTGGCAAGAACCCCCGATGCGCCATACAGCCTCGAACAGTTGCAGGACGGTCTACGTCATCCGGTTTTTCCGCTTTATCTGGGGCGAAAAAGTCATCCGCTGGCATTACCACTTGCGCCATTACTGCTCGATGGCAACGCGTCTGATGTCTTACGTAACGCATATCACCAGTATCAGGAGCATTTCCACGAACTGAAAATCTCACTCCCGAAACTTCAGGATGAATGCTGGTGGGAAGGGGAGCACGATGGTTTGGTCGCAAGCAAAATATTACGCCGTCGGGATGTTCCTTTAAATCGTCAGCAGTGGCTGTTTGGGGAACGCACCATCAATCAGGGGCCGTGGCTCAGCAAGGAGGAACCATGTACCTCTCAAGAATAACCTTACATACCGGCCAGCTTTCGCCAGCTCAGTTGCTGCATCTGGTTGATCGCGGTGAATATGTGATGCATCAGTGGCTGTGGGATCTTTTCCCTGGCGGCAAAGAAAGGCAATTTCTTTATCGTCGGGAAGAACTCCAGGGAGCGTTTCGCTTTTTTGTCCTCTCGCTGGAACGTCCGGCGGAAAGTGAAACTTTCACTATCGAATGCCGTTCATTTGCGCCGGAGCTGCATACCGGACAACAACTTTGTTTCAACCTGCGGGCGAATCCAACAATCTGTAAAGCAGGCAAGCGCCACGATCTGCTTATGGAGGCGAAACGGCAGGTGAGGGGGCAGGCGGAAGGGCGGGATGTCTGGTTGCATCAACAACAGGCGGCGCTGGACTGGCTGGCAGCGCAGGGGGAGAGAAGTGGTTTTACACTGCTGGATACCTCGGTCGATGCCTACCGACAACAACAACTCCGGCGGGAAAACTCCCGGCAACTGATCCAGTTCAGTAGTGTGGATTATGCGGGAATGCTAACGGTCACCGATTCTGAGTTATTCCTGCAACGGCTTAGCCTGGGATATGGTAAAAGCCGGGCGTTTGGCTGTGGACTGATGCTGATCAAACCCGGAGCAGAGGCGTGACGTTTGTACCGTTGAGTCCGATCCCGTTAAAAGATCGCACCTCCATGATCTTCCTCCAGTACGGTCAGATCGACGTTGTGGACGGAGCTTTCGTGCTGATCGACAAAACAGGGATCCGCACACATATTCCGGTGGGATCGGTCGCCTGCATTATGCTTGAACCGGGAACGAGAGTTTCCCACGCGGCGGTACATCTGGCCGCCACGGTGGGAACACTACTGGTCTGGGTAGGTGAAGCGGGTGTCCGCGTTTACTCCTCCGGACAACCCGGTGGGGCGCGGGCAGATAAATTACTCTACCAGGCAAAGCTGGCTTTAACGGAAGATTTACGGTTGAAGGTGGTGCGCAAAATGTATGAATTACGTTTTCGTGAGCCACCGCCAGCTCGCCGTTCAGTGGAACAGCTACGGGGAATTGAGGGATCCCGTGTTCGCCAGACCTATGCATTACTGGCGAAACAATATGGTGTGAAATGGAATGGTCGCAAATACGATCCTAAAGACTGGGAAAAAGGCGATGTAGTGAATCGCTGCATCAGTGCTGCCACATCATGTCTGTACGGTATTTCTGAAGCGGCAGTATTAGCTGCGGGATATGCGCCCGCTATTGGTTTTATCCATAGTGGAAAACCGCTTTCATTTGTTTATGACATAGCCGATATCATTAAATTTGATTTGGTTGTGCCAAAGGCATTTGAAATAGCGGCAAGACACCCGGCAGAACCTGATAAAGAAGTGAGACTGGCCTGCCGTGATATTTTCCGTAGCAGTAAATTAACGGGCAAATTAATTCCGTTAATAGAGGAAGTACTTGCTGCCGGTGAAATTGAATCGCCACAACCTGCGCCGGATATGTTACCGCCAGCCATCCCCGAACCTGAAACGTTGGGCGATAGCGGTCACCGGGGGCGCGGCGGATGAGTATGATCGTAGTTGTAACGGAGAATGTTCCCCCACGTTTACGCGGACGGCTCGCTATCTGGCTACTGGAAGTCCGTGCTGGCGTTTATGTCGGTGATACATCCAAACGTATTCGGGAGATGATCTGGCAGCAAATTAGCCAACTGGCAGGTTGCGGAAATGTGGTAATGGCCTGGGCGACAAATACTGAGTCTGGTTTTGAGTTTCAGACCTGGGGCGAAAACAGACGTATTCCGGTGGATTTGGATGGGTTACGGTTGGTTTCTTTTCTTCCTGTTGAAAATCAATAGGTTGTCTGTTCTTTAAAAATGAGGAAATGTTTGAATTTAGTTGGTAGATTGTTGATGTGGAATAAATCGGTTTAAAAACAGATATATATGCTTAGTGTGTTCCCCGCGTCAGCGGGGATAAACCGACTGCTGCATGGATCAACAATGAGCTGATAATGTGTTCCCCGCGTCAGCGGGGATAAACCGTTGATCCGGCGACCAATGTTTAGCGTCACGCGGTGTTCCCCGCGTCAGCGGGGATAAACCGTTTATCACTATTTTGATTATCTGATTCGTCAGCGTGTTCCCCGCGTCAGCGGGGATAAACCGTTCCGGGCAACTCGCGCGGAGTCTCAAAACTGGTGTTCCCCGCGTCAGCGGGGATAAACCGCCGACGATAATCTGCGTTGCTGCTGGCGTCCAGTGTTCCCCGCGTCAGCGGGGATAAACCGACGTATACGAAATCAAGCACTCCCGCGCCGGTGTGTTCCCCGCGTCAGCGGGGATAAACCGGTTGGCGCTTTCGCTACATCTAAACGCCTGGCGTGTTCCCCGCGTCAGCGGGGATAAACCGGGCAGTTTCAAGTCAGTGGACAGATTGTCAGTGTGTTCCCCGCGTCAGCGGGGATAAACCGCTGTCGCTTGGCGATCGAGTACGCTGGGCTGAGTGTTCCCCGCGTCAGCGGGGATAAACCATTTACACTACGGGGAACACCCAGCTTCTATTTTCAAACTCATCAAGACGCCTTCGCCAGCTCCTTCACCAGCGGTAGCATTATCCGCATTACATCACGGCAGCGGCGTTCTATTCTTCCAGGAAGTGCCTTATCAATATGCTGTTGATTATCCAGTCTTACATCATGCCAGCTGGTTCCCTCAGGGAATGCGGCTGTTTTTGCGCGTTGCTGATAACCGTCTTTATTTCCCAGATTCCAGTTTGTCGCTTCCACTGAAAGTACGGCAATACCGGCTTTGTCGAAAACTTCGGCGTCATTACAACATCCAGTGCCTTTCGGATAATTTTTATTTAGACCCGGATTGGTCGTGGCGGCAATTCCATGACTGCGGGCAATTGCCAGTGCCCTGTCTCGCGTTAATTTCCTTACTGCTTCAGGGGTTTTTACGCCACTGTTGAAATACAATTTATCGCCGACAATTAAGTTATCGAGATTAATCACCAGCAGCGTATTTTTCCTTTCGGTATCACTCATCCGCTTGAGTAAATTCTCAGCGCCTAATTTCCCTTCCTCTTCGCCACTGGTCGCCACAAATCGAATACCATATTCGGTAGGCGTATTTTTCAGGCGTTCTGCCAGTTCCAGCATGACACCTAAACCTGCGGCGTTATCATCCATTCCTTGTAATGTCAGCCCGCCGAGATTGGCATCGGCGTCAGCATCGCTCTGCGGGGCGTAGGTATCCAGATGCGCCATAATAATGATCTGCTGCGGCGCTTTGCCTTCATGGGCGGCAATCACCGTACTTCCCGTCACGTTATGCCAGTTCTTGCGATTATCGCGGGCGGTATAAATATATCGGCTATTAAATGTCCGAATATCACTGCGATAACCCATTTGCTGAAACTGTTGGCGAATATAATCGGCAGATAACATTTCTGCGGGTGTTCCGGTCATGCGTCCCGGAAAGAAAGTGGCAATATGTCGAGCCTGTGTATTGGCAAAATCACCAGGTTTAGGTGACGATGCGTGTACGGGGAGAATAAAGCATACGCCGAGCGCCAGGGCAGCGGTACGGTGGCGCAATGCGGAAAACATAGTGAGTCCTTAAATACCATGCAAATTTTTTTACCGCCATAGTATGAAACTGCCTCTGCGCTAAAACAATTTCAAATCTTCCTAAATGCCCGAAATCCGGAGCCTTAAGCACTTTTTGATATTAGCTTTGCCAAATCGTTATTCCGTTAAGGAACTACTCATTCTAATTGGTAATTTCATTCGTTCTCTTACGCTCCCTATAGTCGAAACATCTGATGGCAAGAAAATAGCGGTATTGCAAAGGAACGGTTATGGATCAAAAACGACTTACTCACCTGCGGCAACTGGAGGCGGAAAGCATCCACATTATTCGCGAGGTGGCTGCAGAATTCTCAAATCCGGTGATGCTCTACTCTATCGGTAAAGATTCCAGCGTCATGCTGCATCTGGCGCGCAAGGCGTTTTATCCAGGTACGCTGCCTTTCCCATTGCTGCATGTTGATACTGGCTGGAAATTCCGCGAGATGTATGAGTTCCGCGATCGCACGGCTAAAGCCTACGGCTGCGAGTTGCTGGTGCATAAAAATCCGGAAGGCGTGGCAATGGGGATTAATCCATTCGTGCACGGCAGCGCCAAACATACCGACATCATGAAAACTGAAGGTCTGAAGCAGGCACTGAATAAATACGGTTTTGATGCCGCCTTCGGTGGTGCACGCCGTGACGAAGAGAAATCCCGCGCTAAAGAGCGTATCTACTCTTTCCGTGACCGCTTTCATCGTTGGGATCCAAAAAATCAGCGCCCGGAGCTGTGGCACAACTACAACGGGCAGATTAACAAAGGCGAAAGTATCCGCGTCTTCCCGCTTTCCAACTGGACCGAACAGGATATCTGGCAGTACATCTGGCTGGAAAATATCGACATTGTTCCGCTGTATCTCGCCGCTGAACGTCCGGTTCTGGAACGCGACGGTATGTTGATGATGATTGATGACAACCGTATCGACCTGCAACCCGGCGAAGTGATTAAAAAACGGATGGTGCGTTTCCGCACGCTGGGCTGCTGGCCGCTGACCGGCGCGGTGGAGTCAAATGCGCAAACACTGCCGGAGATCATCGAAGAGATGCTGGTCTCCACCACCAGTGAACGTCAGGGCCGCGTGATTGACCGCGACCAGGCAGGGTCTATGGAGCTGAAAAAACGTCAGGGGTATTTTTAAGATGAACACCGCACTTGCACAACAAATCGCCAATGAAGGCGGCGTCGAAGCCTGGATGATCGCGCAACAACATAAAAGCCTGCTGCGTTTTCTGACCTGCGGCAGCGTCGATGATGGCAAAAGTACCCTGATTGGTCGCCTGCTGCACGATACTCGCCAAATCTATGAAGATCAGCTTTCATCACTGCATAACGACAGTAAGCGTCACGGCACCCAGGGCGAAAAACTGGATCTGGCATTGCTGGTGGATGGCCTGCAAGCTGAGCGCGAACAGGGCATCACCATTGATGTGGCATACCGCTATTTTTCTACCGAGAAGCGTAAATTTATTATCGCCGACACTCCTGGGCACGAACAGTACACCCGCAATATGGCGACTGGCGCATCGACATGTGAACTGGCGATCTTACTGATCGATGCCCGTAAAGGCGTGCTCGATCAAACCCGCCGCCACAGTTTTATCTCCACGCTGTTGGGGATCAAACATCTGGTCGTGGCGATCAACAAAATGGATCTGGTGGATTACCGCGAAGAGACGTTCACCCGCATTCGTGAAGACTACCTGACTTTTGCGGAACAATTACCGGGCAATCTGGATATCCGCTTTGTGCCACTCTCCGCGCTGGAAGGCGATAATGTGGCTTCGCAAAGTGAAAGTATGCCGTGGTACAGCGGTCCGACACTGCTCGAAATGCTGGAAACCGTAGAGATCCAACGAGTGGTGGATGCCCAGCCAATGCGCTTCCCGGTGCAGTACGTTAACCGCCCGAATCTTGATTTTCGTGGCTACGCCGGAACGCTGGCCTCTGGCAGCGTGAAAGTCGGGCAACGTGTCAAAGTGCTCCCCTCTGGCGTGGAGTCAAACATTGCGCGGATCGTTACTTTTGATGGCGATCGCGAAGATGCCTTTGCCGGAGAAGCGATCACTCTGGTGCTGACGGATGAGATCGACATCAGCCGTGGCGATCTGCTGCTGGCGGCAGACGAAGCGTTACCGGCAGTGCAGAGCGCGTCGGTGGATGTGGTATGGATGGCGGAACAACCGCTTTCCCCAGGCCAAAGTTACGACATCAAAATTGCCGGGAAGAAGACGCGAGCCCGTGTTGATGGCATTCGCTATCAGGTTGATATTAATAACCTTAATCAACATGAAGTTGAAAACCTGCCGCTGAACGGCATCGGCCTGGTGGATCTCACCTTTGATGAGCCGTTGGTGTTAGATCGTTATCAGCAAAACCCGGTTACCGGCGGGCTGATTTTTATCGATCGCCTGAGCAACGTGACCGTGGGTGCCGGTATGGTGCATGAGCCGAAAAACGAGGCCACCGTTGCGCCGTCGGAATTTAGCACGTTCGAGCTGGAACTGAATGCGTTAGTACGCCGCCACTTCCCACACTGGGGTGCGCGCGATTTACTGGGAGGTAAATGATGGCGCTGCATGACGAAAATGTCGTCTGGCATAGCCATCCAGTAACTGTGCAACAACGCGAGCAACACCACGGTCATCGTGGTGTTGTGCTGTGGTTCACCGGTCTCTCTGGTTCCGGTAAATCAACGGTTGCGGGGGCGCTGGAGGAGGCGTTACATAAACTTGGTGTCAGTACGTATTTGCTGGACGGCGACAACGTTCGCCACGGTTTATGCAGCGATCTCGGTTTTAGCGATGCCGATCGTAAAGAAAATATCCGCCGCGTCGGTGAAGTGGCGAATTTGATGGTTGAAGCCGGACTGGTGGTGCTGACTGCGTTTATTTCCCCACACCGCGCCGAACGTCAGATGGTTCGTGAACGTGTAGGAGCAGGTCGATTTATCGAAGTGTTTGTCGATACGCCGCTGGCGATTTGCGAAGCTCGCGATCCAAAAGGCTTGTATAAAAAAGCGCGCGCCGGTGAACTGCGTAACTTTACCGGAATAGACTCCGTTTACGAAGCGCCTGAATCGGCAGAAATTCATCTCAATGGTGAACAATTAGTAACAAATTTGGTTCAGCAATTATTAGATCTACTGAGACAGAACGATATTATCAGATCCTGAGACACCACCGGGTTTCCATGCCCGGTTCGTCAAAGTAACAGGATCAGATATGCGTAATAGCCATAACATTACACTAACAAATAGTGAAAGCCTCACTGAGGATGAAGAAACCACATGGTCGCTGCCAGGTGCTGTGGTCGGTTTTGTCTCCTGGCTGTGTGCGCTGGCGATACCGATGTTGATTTATGGCTCTAACACGCTGTTCTTCTTTATCTATACCTGGCCTTTCTTTCTGGCGCTGATGCCCGTCGCGGTGGTGGTGGGTATTGCGCTGCATTCATTGATGGACGGAAAGCTACGCTACAGTATTGTTTTCACCCTGGTGACTGTCGGCATTATGTTTGGTGCACTGTTTATGTGGTTGCTGGGCTAATTTGTTCTTTCCCGTCTACTCTGTTCATAATTCAAACCGTAACCAATAATGAGATTATGTTCTGCACGCCCTGGGTATACGTAACAATGGACAAATGTGGTACATTTGCCCGCGTTGTCGCGGTATCCCCAACAGAGGATGTAGAGTCGTCTTCGGATGCATGGGATGAAGATGCCGTTTTTCAGGGGGCAGGATGGGTAAACTAACGCTGCTGTTGCTGGCTATTCTGGTCTGGCTACAGTATTCGCTGTGGTTCGGTAAGAACGGTATACATGACTATACCCGCGTCAATAATGATGTGGCGGCACAGCAAGCTACAAACGCAAAACTTAAAGCGCGAAACGATCAGCTTTTTGCCGAAATTGACGATCTCAATGGCGGTCAGGAGGCGCTCGAAGAGCGAGCGCGTAATGAACTCAGCATGACCAGGCCGGGCGAAACTTTTTATCGTCTGGTGCCTGACGCGTCGAAACGCGCACAGTCTGCGGGGCAAAACAATCGATAAATCAGCCCAGGAATTAACATGGCAACCACTCATTTGGATGTTTGCGCCGTGGTTCCGGCGGCCGGATTTGGCCGCCGAATGCAAACGGAATGTCCTAAGCAATATCTCTCAATCGGTAATCAAACCATTCTTGAACACTCGGTACATGCGCTGCTGGCGCATCCCCGGGTGTCGCGTGTCGTCATTGCTATAAGCCCTGGCGATAGTCGTTTTGCACAACTTCCTCTGGCAAATCATCCGCAAATCACCGTTGTTGACGGTGGTGAAGAGCGTGCTAATTCCGTGCTTGCGGGTCTGAAAGCCGCAGGTGACGCGCAGTGGGTGTTGGTGCATGACGCCGCACGTCCTTGTCTGCATCAGGATGACCTTGCGCGTCTGTTAACTCTGAGCGAAACCAGCCGCACGGGGGGGATTCTCGCCGCGCCGGTGCGCGATACCATGAAACGCGCCGAACCGGGCAAAAATGCGATTGCTCATACTGTTGATCGCAACGGTTTATGGCACGCGCTGACGCCGCAATTTTTCCCTCGTGAGCTGTTACATGACTGCCTGACGCGTGCTTTAAATGAAGGCGCTACCATTACCGATGAAGCCTCGGCGCTGGAATACTGCGGTTTTCATCCACAGCTGGTCGAAGGCCGTGCGGATAATATTAAAGTCACGCGTCCGGAAGATTTGGCGCTTGCCGAATTTTACCTCACCCGAACCATCCATCAGGAGAATACATAATGCGAATTGGACACGGTTTTGACGTACATGCCTTTGGCGGCGAAGGCCCAATTATCATTGGTGGCGTGCGCATTCCTTACGAAAAAGGGCTGTTGGCGCATTCTGATGGCGACGTGGCGTTACATGCGCTTACCGATGCATTGCTTGGTGCAGCGGCGCTGGGGGATATCGGCAAGCTGTTCCCGGATACTGATCCGGCATTTAAAGGAGCAGACAGCCGCGAGCTGCTGCGTGAAGCCTGGCGACGCATTCAGGCGAAGGGGTATACCCTCGGCAACGTCGATGTCACTATCATCGCTCAGGCACCGAAAATGCTGCCGCACATTCCACAAATGCGCGTGTTTATTGCTGAAGATCTCGGCTGCCATATGGATGATGTTAACGTGAAAGCCACTACTACGGAAAAACTCGGATTTACCGGCCGTGGGGAAGGGATTGCCTGTGAAGCGGTGGCGCTACTCATTAAGGCAACAAAATGATTGAGTTTGAAAATCTCACCTACCTTCACGGTAAACCGCAAGGCACCGGGTTGCTGAAAGCCAACCCGGAAGATTTTGTGGTGGTGGAAGATTTAGGCTTTGAGCCTGATGGTGAAGGTGAGCATATTCTGGTGCGTATTCTTAAAAACGGCTGCAATACCCGTTTTGTGGCTGACGCGCTGGCGAAATTCCTGAAAATTCATGCGCGTGAAGTCAGCTTCGCCGGGCAGAAAGACAAACATGCAGTGACGGAACAGTGGTTATGCGCTCGCGTTCCGGGCAAAGAGATGCCCGATCTGAGCGCCTTTCAACTGGAAGGTTGCCAGGTGCTGGAGTATGCGCGCCACAAGCGTAAACTGCGTTTAGGGGCGCTGAAAGGCAACGCCTTTACCCTGGTGCTGCGAGAAGTGAGTAATCGCGATGACGTTGAACAGCGGCTGATCGATATTTGCGTGAAAGGTGTACCGAACTACTTTGGCGCGCAGCGTTTCGGTATTGGCGGTAGTAACTTGCAGGGCGCGCTGCGCTGGGCGCAAACCAATACTCCGGTACGCGATCGCAATAAACGCAGTTTTTGGTTGTCGGCAGCACGTAGTGCGTTGTTTAATCAGATTGTTGCTGAGCGCCTCAAAAAAGCAGAAGTTAATCAAGTTGTTGACGGCGATGCGCTACAATTAGCCGGGCGCGGCAGTTGGTTTGTTGCAACTCACGAAGAACTGGCGGAATTACAGCGTCGCGTCAACGATAAAGAGCTGATGATTACCGCAGCTTTGCCCGGTAGCGGCGAGTGGGGAACCCAACGTGAGGCTCTGGCATTCGAACAAGCGGCGATAGCCGACGAAACTGAATTGCAAGCATTGCTGTTGCGCGAAAAAGTTGAAGCCGCGCGCAGAGCGATGCTGTTATATCCGCAACAATTAAGCTGGAACTGGTGGGATGACGTCACCGTAGAAATCCGTTTCTGGCTTCCGGCGGGAAGTTTTGCGACCAGCGTTGTCAGGGAACTTATCAACACAACAGGTGATTATGCGCATATTGCTGAGTAATGATGACGGGGTACATGCACCCGGTATACAAACGCTGGCGAAAGCCTTGCGTGAGTTTGCTGATGTTCAGGTGGTCGCCCCGGATCGTAACCGCAGCGGCGCTTCAAATTCCCTGACGCTGGAATCCTCCCTGCGTACGTTTACCTTTGAAAATGGTGATATCGCTGTGCAAATGGGAACCCCGACTGACTGCGTCTATCTTGGCGTGAACGCACTGATGCGTCCACGTCCGGATATTGTGGTTTCGGGCATTAACGCCGGCCCCAATTTGGGGGATGATGTTATCTATTCTGGTACGGTGGCTGCCGCGATGGAAGGCCGTCATTTAGGTTTTCCGGCGCTGGCTGTTTCGCTTGACGGGCATAAACATTATGACACTGCGGCGGCGGTAACCTGTTCCATTTTGCGCGCACTGTGTAAAGAGCCGCTGCGCACCGGGCGCATTCTCAATATTAATGTTCCAGATTTACCACTGGATCAAATCAAAGGTATTCGCGTGACGCGCTGCGGTACGCGACATCCGGCAGATCAGGTGATCCCGCAGCAAGATCCACGCGGCAATACGCTGTACTGGATTGGCCCACCGGGCGGTAAATGTGATGCCGGTCCGGGGACCGATTTTGCTGCGGTAGATGAGGGATATGTCTCCATCACGCCGCTGCATGTGGATTTAACTGCGCATAGCGCGCAAGATGTGGTTTCAGACTGGTTAAACAGCGTGGGAGTTGGCACGCAATGGTAAGCAGACGCGTACAAGCACTTCTGGATCAGTTACGTGCGCAAGGTATTCAGGATGAGCAGGTGCTGAATGCACTCGCCGCCGTGCCGCGTGAAAAGTTCATTGATGAAGCGTTTGAACAAAAGGCCTGGGACAATATCGCGTTGCCGATAGGTCAGGGGCAGACAATTTCGCAGCCGTATATGGTGGCGCGAATGACCGAATTACTTGAACTGACGCCGCAGTCGCGGGTGCTGGAAATCGGCACCGGTTCGGGATATCAAACGGCAATCCTGGCGCATCTTGTCCAGCATGTATGTTCGGTCGAACGGATTAAAAGCTTGCAGTGGCAGGCGCGTCGTCGCCTGAAAAATCTTGATTTACATAATGTTTCAACCCGTCACGGCGATGGATGGCAAGGTTGGCAAGCACGTGCGCCGTTTGACGCTATCATTGTAACGGCAGCACCGCCCGAAATTCCTACTGCGCTAATGACGCAACTGGATGAAGGCGGGATTCTCGTCTTGCCGGTCGGGGAAGAGCACCAGTATTTGAAACGGGTGCGTCGCCGTGGAGGCGAATTTATTATCGATACCGTAGAGGCCGTGCGCTTTGTCCCCTTAGTGAAGGGGGAGCTGGCTTAAAGTGCGAGAGAATACCTGGAATTTTCCTGGTTATTTTGCAGCAAGTCAGCGTATCGTGAACATCTTTTCCAGTGTTCAGTAGGGTGCCTTGCACGGTAATTATGTCACTGGTTATTAATCAATTTTTCCTGGGGGATAAATGAGCGCGGGAAGCCCAAAATTCACCGTTCGCCGTATTGCGGCTTTGTCACTGGTTTCGCTATGGCTGGCTGGCTGTTCTGACACATCGAATCCACCGGCACCAGTTAGTTCCGTTAATGGCAATGCGCCGGCAAATACCAATTCAGGTATGCTGATTACGCCGCCGCCGAAAATGGGAACGACATCTACAGCGCAGCAACCGCAAATTCAGCCGGTACAGCAGCCACAAATTCAATCTACGCAACAACCACAAATCCAGCCGGTACAGCCTGTCGCTCAGCAACCGGTGCAAATGGAAAATGGGCGTATCGTCTACAACCGTCAGTACGGGAATATTCCGAAAGGCAGTTATAGCGGTAGTACCTATACCGTGAAAAAAGGCGACACACTTTTCTATATTGCCTGGATCACTGGCAACGATTTCCGCGATCTCGCCCAACGCAATAATATTCAGGCACCATACGCGTTGAACGTCGGTCAGACCTTACAGGTTGGCAACGCCTCCGGTACGCCAATCACTGGCGGAAATGCTATTACCCAGGCGGATGCAGCAGAGCAAGGAGTTGTGATCAAGCCTGCACAAAATTCCACCGTTGCTGTTGCGTCGAAACCGACAATTACGTATTCTGAGTCTTCGGGTGAACAGAGTGCTAACAAAATGTTGCCGAACAACAAGCCAACTGCGACCACGGTCACAGCGCCTGTAACGGTGCCAACAGCAAGCACAACCGAGCCGACTGTCAGCAGTACATCAACCAGTACGCCTATCTCCACCTGGCGCTGGCCAACTGAGGGCAAAGTGATTGAAACCTTTGGCGCTTCTGAGGGGGGCAACAAGGGGATTGATATCGCAGGTAGCAAAGGACAGGCAATTACCGCGACCGCAGATGGCCGCGTTGTTTATGCCGGTAATGCGCTGCGCGGTTACGGTAATCTGATTATCATCAAACATAATGATGATTACCTGAGTGCCTACGCCCATAACGACACAATGCTGGTCCGGGAACAACAAGAAGTGAAGGCGGGGCAAAAAATAGCAACCATGGGTAGCACCGGAACCAGTTCAACACGATTGCATTTTGAAATTCGTTACAAGGGGAAATCCGTAAACCCGCTGCGTTATTTACCGCAGCGATAATTCGGCGGAACCAGGCTGTTGCTTGAGCGTTCCGTCAAGGGATCACGGGTAGGAGCCACCTTATGAGTCAGAATACGCTGAAAGTTCATGATTTAAATGAAGATGCGGAATTTGATGAGAACGGAGTTGAGGTTTTTGACGAAAAGGCCTTAGTAGAAGAGGAACCCAGTGATAACGATTTGGCCGAAGAGGAACTGTTATCGCAGGGTGCCACACAGCGTGTGTTGGACGCGACTCAGCTTTACCTTGGTGAGATTGGTTATTCGCCACTGTTAACGGCCGAAGAAGAAGTTTATTTTGCGCGTCGCGCACTGCGTGGAGATGTTGCCTCCCGCCGCCGGATGATTGAGAGTAACTTACGTCTGGTGGTAAAAATTGCCCGCCGTTATGGCAATCGTGGTCTGGCTTTGCTGGATCTTATCGAAGAGGGCAACCTGGGGCTGATCCGCGCGGTTGAGAAGTTTGACCCGGAACGTGGTTTCCGCTTCTCAACATACGCAACATGGTGGATTCGTCAGACGATCGAACGGGCGATTATGAACCAAACCCGTACTATTCGTTTGCCGATTCACATCGTAAAGGAGCTGAACGTTTACCTGCGAACCGCACGTGAGTTGTCCCATAAGCTGGATCACGAACCGAGTGCGGAAGAGATCGCAGAGCAACTGGATAAGCCAGTTGATGACGTCAGCCGTATGCTTCGTCTTAACGAGCGCATTACCTCGGTAGACACCCCTCTGGGCGGTGATTCCGAAAAAGCGTTGCTGGACATTCTGGCCGATGAAAAAGAGAACGGTCCGGAAGACACCACGCAAGATGACGATATGAAGCAGAGCATCGTCAAATGGCTGTTCGAGCTGAACGCCAAACAGCGTGAAGTGCTGGCACGTCGATTCGGTTTGCTGGGGTACGAAGCGGCAACACTGGAAGATGTAGGTCGTGAAATTGGCCTCACTCGTGAACGTGTTCGCCAGATTCAGGTTGAAGGCCTGCGCCGTCTGCGTGAGATTTTGCAGACTCAGGGGCTGAATATCGAGGCGCTGTTCCGCGAATAAGCAAGCATCTGTCAGAAAGGCCAGTCTCAAGTGAGGCTGGCCTTTTTCTTTTGTATGATCCGTCCTGAATAGCGTTGATGGTGACGCCGGCTTCTGACAGTAAACTGGTGTGCGAAACCCGATGTCTTTATGAAGAAATTCATGACCGATATTGGCAATAGCGGATCTGAACCAGAGCTGATCCTTATCCTGACTGGATTAACTATTTAATTTTATAAAACGATAAGCGTCCGCTTTTCGGCGATCCGGTATCAATATAAATCTGGTTAGCGAATGTCTGAATGTTATCAAACATCATATGTCCAAATATAAAATAATCAGCACCATTTATTTTTTGTAACTCGCCATGAAGCGACTTCTGCACACGATCAACAGGCCGGAGTAATTCGCTTTCCGCAATTTCTTTGCCAAAGTGATATTCATTACCCGGATAATCTGCATGTGCGATGACATATTTTCTAATATCGTTACTCAATTCGATAATATGCGGGAGATGATGAAACCTCAGCAACAGATCTATTGCTTCTTTTTGCTCTGAATCATTTAAATCAAAAAACCATTCGCCGCCGCTGGCTAACCACATATTGCCATCACCGGTTGCGAATGCATCAAGCGCCATCGCTTCGTGGTTGCCTTTCACGGAGGTAAACCAGGGCTGGTTTAACAGGCGTAGCACGTTAAGACTCTCCGACCCACGATCAATATTATCGCCTGTGGAAATAAGTAAGTCTGTTTCGTGACAAAAAGATAATTCATGCAAACGGGATTGTAATAATTGATAGTCACCATGAATATCACCAACAGCCCAAATATGGCGGTAGTGATGAGCATCAATTTTTTGATAGCGTGTTGATGGCATGATTTTACCCTGTAAAATAATCTCTACTATTATACAGGGTATTTTTATTAGATTCGCCAGTTGTCATTAATATTCCCGATAGTAAAAGACTATCGGGAATTATTTTTACACCAGACTCTTCAACCGATAAATCCACTCCAGCGCCTGACGCGGAGTCAGAGAATCTGGATCGAGATTTTCCAGTGCTTCGACCGCTGGCGAGGTTTCTTCCGGCACAGAAAGTAGCGACATTTGCGTACCATCTACCTGTGTAGCGGCAGCATTCGGCGAAATGCTTTCCAGCTCACGCAGTTTCTGTCGCGCACGTTTGATCACTTCTTTCGGTACACCTGCCAGCGCAGCAACCGCCAGACCGTAGCTCTTACTCGCCGCGCCGTCCTGCACGCTGTGCATAAAGGCGATAGTGTCTCCGTGCTCCAGCGCATCGAGATGCACATTGGCGACGCCTTCCATTTTCTCCGGCAGTTGAGTCAGCTCGAAGTAATGGGTAGCAAACAGCGTCAACGCTTTAATTTTATTCGCCAGATTTTCCGCACATGCCCACGCCAGCGACAGGCCATCGTAAGTGGACGTCCCGCGCCCAATCTCATCCATCAACACCAGACTGTACTCGGTGGCGTTATGCAGAATATTAGCGGTTTCGGTCATCTCCACCATAAAGGTTGAACGTCCGGAAGCCAGATCATCCGCTGCGCCAACACGGGTGAAGATGCGATCGATCGGTCCAATCTCGACTTTTTGTGCCGGTACGTAACTGCCAATATACGCCATCAGCGCAATCAACGCGGTCTGGCGCATATAGGTACTTTTACCGCCCATGTTCGGACCGGTGATGATCAACATGCGACGCTGAGGCGACAGATTCAGCGGGTTAGCGATAAACGGCTCATTCAGCACCTGTTCAACCACCGGATGGCGACCTTCGGTAATGCGAATGCCGGGTTTATCGATAAAGGTCGGGCAGGTGTAGTTCAGGGTATATGCGCGTTCCGCCAGATTTACCAGCACGTCCAGTTCTGCCAGCGCGCTCGCACTCTGTTGTAACGCTTCCAGATGCGGCAGTAGCAGGTCGAACAACTCTTCATAAAGCTGTTTTTCCAGCGTCAGTGCTTTACCTTTTGAAGTCAGTACCTTGTCTTCGTACTCTTTCAGCTCCGGAATAATGTAACGTTCGGCGTTTTTCAGCGTCTGGCGGCGCATATAGTTGATTGGCGCCAGATGGCTTTGCCCACGGCTGATTTGAATGTAGTAGCCGTGCACCGCATTAAAGCCGACTTTCAGTGTGTCCAGACCGGTACGTTCACGCTCGCGGATTTCCAGACGCTCCAGATAATCGGTCGCACCGTCAGCCAGCGCACGCCACTCATCCAGTTCTTCGTTATAGCCTGGAGCGATGACGCCACCGTCGCGTACCAGCACTGGCGGTGTCTCGATAATTGCCCGCTCCAGCAGGTCACGCAGCTCGGCAAACTCACCCATTTTTTCACGCAGCGCCTGTACTGGTGCACTATCGATATTTTCTAACTGTGCGCGCAGTTCCGGCAGTTGCTGGAAGGCATGGCGCATACGAGCCAGATCGCGCGGGCGAGCAGTGCGTAACGCCAGGCGCGCCAGAATACGCTCCAGATCGCCGACCTGCCGTAGTACCGGCTGTAACTCGGCGGTGAAATCCTGCAATGCGCCAATAGTTTGCTGACGCTCAAGCAACACACGGGTGTCGCGCACCGGCATATGCAGCCAGCGTTTCAGCATACGGCTACCCATCGGCGTGACGGTGCAATCGAGCACGGAAGCCAATGTATTTTCCGCACCGCCCGCCAGATTCTGGGTAATTTCCAGGTTACGACGTGTCGCAGCATCCATAATGATGCTGTCCTGCTCACGTTCCATAGTGATAGAACGAATATGCGGCAGGGTCGTGCGTTGGGTATCTTTCGCATACTGTAACAGGCAACCGGCAGCACAAAGCCCGCGAGGCGCGTTCTCGACGCCAAAACCGACCAGATCGCGGGTGCCAAATTGCAGGTTCAACTGCTGGCGCGCGGTGTCGATTTCAAACTCCCACAGCGGACGACGGCGCAGGCCGCGACGACCTTCAATCAACGACATCTCGGCGAAATCTTCTGCATAAAGCAGTTCCGCCGGATTGGTGCGTTGCAGTTCTGCCGCCATCGTTTCGCGGTCAGCCGGTTCGCTCAGACGAAAACGGCCGGAGCTGATATCCAGCGTCGCGTAACCGAAACCTTTACTGTCCTGCCAGATAGCCGCCAGCAGGTTGTCCTGACGCTCCTGCAACAGGGCTTCATCGCTGATAGTGCCCGGCGTAACGATACGCACAACTTTGCGCTCAACCGGCCCTTTGCTGGTGGCCGGATCGCCGATTTGTTCACAAATCGCAACCGACTCACCTTGATTCACCAGTTTGGCGAGATAGTTTTCCACTGCATGGTAGGGAATACCCGCCATCGGGATCGGCTCGCCCGCAGATGCGCCGCGTTTAGTCAGTGAAATATCCAGCAGCTGCGACGCTCGTTTTGCGTCGTCATAAAACAGCTCGTAAAAGTCACCCATCCGGTAGAACAGCAGGATCTCAGGATGCTGGGCTTTCAGCTTGAGGTACTGCTGCATCATCGGAGTATGGGCGTCGAAATTTTCTATTACACTCATGGAGTTAGATCCAGTTCCCTGATGTTAAATGTAGTGTGATGGTTTTTATTTTCGTTGTAATCACATAAGGCGCACATGATACCGGAGTTAATCATTTCAGGGGAAGACGCGAAAGGTGAGTTCTTGATGTCGGTTCCGGTAAAAATGCTGTTTTGCAGCGTTTGCTTGTTGACTGTGAAGAAGGCGCACAACATTGCCTGGTTGAAGAAATCTCCTCCTTCTGAGCCATAGTCCCCTTTAAATTTAAGTTGTAATATAAATGCACCTTAAGAGTATGGAGGCAGCATGTCCGGCAAGCGTATCTCTCGTGAAAAACTGACGATTAAAAGAATGATCGATCTTTATCAAGCGCAATGCCCGCAGGCGTCAGCGGAGCCGGGGCATTACGATGCGCTGTTTGCTTACGCGCAAAAGCGGTTGGATAAATGTGTGTTTGGCGAAGAGAAACCGGCCTGTAAGCAGTGTCCGGTTCACTGTTATCAGCCTGCGAAGCGTGAGGAGATGAAGCAGATTATGCGTTGGGCAGGGCCGCGAATGCTGTGGCGTCATCCGATCTTAACCGTGCGTCATCTGATTGATGACAAGCGTCCGGTGCCAGAATTGCCGGAAAAATATCGCCCGAAGAAACCACGTGAATAGCGTGCCGGATAGATCTACCTGTCCGGCACTCCAGACAATTAAACCAACGCCGCTTTATCAATTCCCAGCCGTTTCATCCGTGACAGCAGGGTCGTGCGTTTTAGCCCCAGACGTTGCGCAGCGCCTTTCGGACCCGCGACTACGCCGTTCGTCTCTTTTAATACGCGAACAATCAGTTGATATTCATCTTCGCCTTCCTGAGCGACGACCGTTGCAGCAGGCGGCGTTTCAGGTTCTGGCAGTGAGATATCGGGTAAAGAGAGTTGTAGAACATTACCGCGAGTCAGCAGTACCGCACGCTCAATAACATTTTCCAGTTCGCGCACGTTACCCGGCCATTCCATGTTGCTCAATATGCGCAGCGTCTCGGCAGGAATGCTGTCGATATTGCGCCCCAGTCGGCGGGCAATTTTGAAGGTAAAGGCTTTCGCCAGCAGCGGAATATCTTCCGGGCGCTCGCGTAACGGCGGCAGGTGGATCGGGAAGACGTTCAGGCGGTAATAGAGATCGCTACGGAACTCGCGGTCGGCGACCATTTTTTTCAGATCGCGATTAGTTGCGGCGATTAAACGCACGTCTGTCTGAATGATTTTGTTGCTGCCGAGGCGTTCAAACTCCTGCTCCTGCAATACGCGCAGCAACTTCGGCTGTAACTCCAGTGGCATATCACCCACTTCATCGAGGAACAGCGAGCTTTTATCCGCCAGTTCAAAACGACCGATGCGCTGTGCGCTGGCACCAGTAAAGGCACCACGTTCATGACCAAACAGATCGCTTTCCAGTAATCCTGCAGGCATCGCCGCGCAGTTCATTTTCACCATGCGACGATTGTTCCGCCCACTCAGATTGTGAATTGCGCGGGCGATTAGCTCTTTTCCTGTGCCAGTTTCACCAAGAATGAGTACGGTACTGTCGCTTTGCGCCACCATCTCAACCTGCTTGAGCACGCTGTACATGCTTTCGCTGCGACCAATAATCTCGCCAAATTCACTATCTACATTGTTGAGTTGTTCAGTCAGGGCGAGGTTTTCATCAACCAGCCGCTCTTTCAGACGGTGGATTTCCTGGTAGGCGAGGGCATTATCGACGGCGATTGCCACTCGTTCGGCAATCTGGCGCAGCAAACTCAGGTTGGTGGTGGTAAACGTTTTCTCTTCGCACTGTGCCAGTTTCAGCACGCCCAGCATGGTATTGCCAGACATCAACGGCAGCAGGCACAGCGTCTGGATCTGGTTGCCCCAGGTATCAAACAACATGCGTTCGTAGGGGGCTAAATCATCCCGCTCGTGGAGATTAATCAGCAGCATCTCTTTGCTTTTAAATACGCGCTCGGTGAGGGTTCCGGCCTCATCAACTTCACTCTGTTCGTGAGTGGGATGCTGTTTATCGAGATAGTGAGTGGAGTAGACGTTGAGTTTGTTTTTGCGGTGGCTACGTAAGACGATACTGATATCGTCGATATCGAAGTAGTAGTGGATCTCTTTCGCCACTTCGCTGACCAGTTCGTCCATATCCAGGCGGGAGAGTACCGCATTGGTGATGGCGACCAGAATGCGGAAGTTATCCCGTTCCCGACATAACAGTTCGTAGTCGACATTGTTGATGATGCGGCTCTGAATTTGCTCGGTGACAACAGAAACAATCTGCGTAAAGGTTTGCAGGCGATTGAACTCTTTTTCGCTCCACGGGCGATCGTCATAACGAATAAATTCACAGCCGCCAAAAATATGTCCTTCCGCTGCCTGTGGCATCAGGCAATAGTGACCAAATTTAGGGTATAGCCCGCTTGTGGCCAGTTGCGGCCAGGTTTCACAAAATTCTTCGTAGCTGCAATGCAGCGTATCAGGACGCGACAAAATGCTACGCACCGGCCCATGCGCCAGAACGGTTTCGTCTTCGTATTTTATGGGAGTTTCTTTGTCACGCGACGCGTAATAAGTCGCACGTTGAGTCTGCGCTTGCCACAACACAATCGCCGCGTTGTCGGCGAGCGCAGAACGCTTTACCAGTTGCGAAAGAGCCTCACACAGCGAGGCCAGATCGGGCTGCTGCAATAGTGTCCGAGTGATGTCGAACAACCCTTGTTGCCCGAGATCACTCATCGGTGTATACGACATGTTGTTCTTCCAGGAAAGCACCGCTAAGCGGTGCAAAAGGTAAATGACAAATTATAGGAGCTTTAGATTTTTATTAGCATATACGAGGCAGCGGTTCGGCGTGAGGTAGATCGAGAGTTCGTTTCACGCCATAAAGCCCTGCGAGACGAACACCTTTACGCTCCACCACTTCGCCAATTAACGCTGCATCCTGTCCTAGTGGATGGGAATGCAGCGCCGCCAACACTTGCTCAGCCGCATTACGCTCTACGGCAATCACCAGCTTACCTTCATTGGCAAAGTTGAGGGCGTCCAGCCCCAGCAGCTCACAAACGCCGCGCACAGCAGGTTTAACCGGTAGCGCAGCTTCTGAAAGCTCAATACCGCAACCGCAGGCTGCCGCGAACTCATGAACCACCGCGTTCACCCCACCGCGCGTGGCATCGCGCAGCGCCTTCACGCCGGGAATGTCTCGCAGCGTCTGAATCAGCGGCGTCAGCACCGCGCAGTCGCTGACCAGTTCGCCATCCAGCCCCAGTTGTTCGCGCAAGTTAAGGATAGTCGCACCGTGGTCGCCGAGTGTACCGCTAACCAGCAATACATCGCCTGCGGTCAGGGTTTGTGCGCCCCAGTGAATATTTGTCGGGATCGCGCCCATGCCTGCGGTGTTGATAAACAGTTTATCTGCCGCCCCACGCTGCACCACTTTTGTATCGCCAGTAACGATGGCGATGCCAGCCGCACGGGCAGTTTCAGCCATGCTGGTGACCACTGCTTTCAGCGTCTCCATCGGCAATCCTTCTTCAAGGATAAATCCACAGGAGAGATAGCGTGGAATTGCACCGCTGACCGCCACGTCATTCGCCGTGCCGCAAATCGCCAGCTTGCCAATATTGCCACCAGGAAAGAATAGCGGGTCAATGACGTAGCTGTCGGTGGAAAAGGCCAGACGGTCGCCTTCCGCCACCAGTTGCGCCAGATCAAGACGCGCTTGATCTTCCTGCTCAGCCAGCCACGGATTCGCAAAGGCTTCCATAAACAGGCTGTTGATTAATTGCTGCATCGCCTGGCCGCCGCTGCCGTGGGCGAGTTGGATATTATTCACGCTTCACTCTCCTGCTGACGATACTGATACCACGCGGCGCACGCTCCTTCAGAGGAGACCATCAGCGCGCCGAATGCGGTTTGAGGATTACAGGTGTTACCAAACAGCGGGCATTGATGCGGCTTACATTTGCCCGTCAATACTTCGCCACAGCGCGCGCGTGGATCATCGCAAACCTGCTGCGGTGCCGGGCGGAAATGCGCTTCAGCGTCAAATCGCTGATAATCCGGCGTCAGATGCACGCCAGATGATTCGATCACCCCAAGGCCACGCCATTCGCTATCGCCGTTAACACAGAACACGTCGGCTATCGCCTGTTGCGCCAGCAGGTTACCTGCGTCAGGCACCACCCTACGGTACTGATTCTCTACTTTGCTGTGGGCCGCTATTTTCTGCTCTACCAGCATCACCACGCCTTGTAGTAGATCAAGTGGTTCGAAACCAGCGACCACCAGCGGACGATTAAAATCGCTGGCGATAAAATTATAGGCATCGGTGCCGATAACCATACTGACGTGGCCCGGCGCGAGGAACGCATCAATGCCATTGTCCGGTTGTTCCAGCAAACTGCGCAGCGTGGGGATAAGCGTAATGTGCTGGCAGAAGAAGTAAAAGTTCTGCACATCGCGGGCTTTCGCCTGTTGCAGGGTGATGGCGGTGGTCGGCATGGTGGTTTCAAACCCTAAGCCGAAGAACACCACTTTGCGGGTTGGGTTCTCCTGCGCCAGTTTCAACGCATCCATTGGCGAGTAGACGATGCGCACATCGGCACCGCGTGCTTTTGCCTGCAACAGTGACCCCTGTTTTCCTGGTACGCGCATGGCGTCGCCAAAGGTACAGAAAATCACTTCCGGATGGCTGGCAATTTCCACGCAGGTGTCGATTCTGCCCATCGGCAGTACGCACACCGGGCAGCCCGGACCGTGGATAAACTCAACGTTTTCTGGCAGTAACTGATCGAGGCCGAATTTAAAAATGGCGTGGGTATGACCGCCGCACACTTCCATAATACGCAGAGGGCGTTCGGCGGTGTAAGAGAGGTGTGAAGCACGTTCGCGCAGATGCTCAATTAACTGCATCACCTGTTCCGGCGCGCGATATTCATCAACAAAACGCATTATTTTTCCTCGCCATACAACAGCGCACCGACATCCGGCTCAACGTCAAACATATTTTGTAAGGCGTCGAGGGTATCGCGCGCTTCGGCTTCATTAATTACGCTCATGGCAAAGCCAACGTGAACCAGTACCCACTGACCCACGCGCGGCTGACCGTTTTCATCGCAGCTGCCGACTAACGTTAAATCGACATCGCGCTGAATGCCGCAGACGTCGACTTTCGCCTGGTTGCCGTCAATGGTGCGAATCTGGCCGGGAACGCCTATGCACATCGCTGTGTCTCCAGCCAGTTCAGCCACTGATCCATCCCTTCGCCGCTGGTGGCAGAAATGAGGATGATTTCAATTTCTGGATTGACTTCGCGGGCGCAGGCGATGCATTTCTCAACGTCGAAATTGAGATACGGCAGCAGGTCAACTTTGTTGAGTAGCATCAGCGAGGCGGCGGCAAACATATGCGGATATTTCAGCGGCTTGTCTTCGCCTTCGGTAACGGAAAGCACCGCCACTTTATGTTTCTCACCCAGATCGAAGCTGGCCGGGCACACCAGGTTGCCAACGTTTTCGATAAACAGAATACCGTTATCGTCCAGTGGCAGGCGCGGCGCGGCGTCGGCGATCATCTGTGCATCGAGATGGCAGCCTTTACCGGTGTTCACCTGAATTGCTGGCGTACCGGTAGCGCGAATACGTGCGGCATCGTTTACGGTTTGCTGATCGCCTTCAATTACCGCGCATGGAACGCTGTCTTTCAGGCGCATTAAGGTTTCAGTCAGCAGCGTGGTTTTACCGGAACCGGGGCTGGATACCAGGTTGAGCACCAGTTGATTACGGGCAGCAAAACGCGCGCGGTTACGTTCAGCCAGGCGGTTATTTTTGTCCAGCACGTCAATTTCGACTTCCAGCATCCGGCGCTGGCTCATGCCCGGCGCGTGTGTGCCTGCTTCACCATGACCGTAATGCAGGTCGCCTTCTTCGGTCTGGCTGGGGGTAAATTCAGGCGTTTTAATGCCGGTGATTTTCATCTTCGGGCGTGCTGCCGGGGCAAATGGCGCGCTACGAAACGCGGAATGAGGGTTATGTTCATCACCCTCGATATACAGGTTGCCTTCACCGCAACCGCATGTTGTACACATCGCTCACTCCTGGTCTATTTCTATTCGCCGAATCTGTAAACCGTCGTCTGCCACAATGCGCAGCATGTCGCCATGACACTGTGGGCAGCGGCGGACACGCTGGGTCAGTAGCGTCACATACTGTTGGCATGTTTCACACCAGCATTCGGCCTCTTGTTCTTCGAGGTGCAGTTTACAACCTTCCGCCACGCTGCCACGGCAAACCAGATCAAAACAAAAGGCAAGAGAGCTGGTTTCGACACAAGAAAATGCGCCAATTTTGAGCCAGACCCCAGTTACGCGTTTTGCGCCGTGCTTTGCGGCCTGTTGTTCGATCAATTCCAGTGCCCGTTGGCAGAGGGTTATTTCGTGCATATCGCCTCCCATTAACTATTGCCAGCTATAAGCAATAATTGTGCCAGTGTTGACTATCCCTGCGGTGAATAATGTCGATGATGTCGAAATGACACGTCGACACGGCGTCGAAATTCAGTGAAATCATAAAAATCACCTAAATAACAATGTATTAAAAATTGGCACAGAAAATGCTTAAGGGCAGACATCTCTGTTAAACGGGTAACCTGACAATGACTATTTGGGAAATAAGCGAGAAAGCCGATTACATTGCACAGCGGCATCGTCGCCTACAGGACCAGTGGCATATCTATTGCAATTCGCTGGTTCAGGGGATCACGTTATCAAAAGCGCGTTTGCATCACGCGATGAGCTGCGCGCCAGATAAAGAGCTCTGTTTCGTTCTTTTTGAACATTTTCGAATTTACGTCACCCTGGCGGATGGTTTTAACAGCCATACCATCGAGTACTACGTCGAAACGAAAGACGGCGAAGATAAGCAGCGGATTGCACTGGCTCAGTTGAGCAGTGACGGCATGATTGATGGCAAGGTCAACATCCGTAATCGCGAACAAGTGCTGGAACACTATCTCGAAAAAATCGCCGGCGTTTACGACAGCTTATACACCGCCATTGAAAACAATACCCCGGTGAATTTAAGCCAACTGGTAGAGGGACAAAGCTCGGCTGCATGAGCTGAGGCTTTGCCCGTTTTGCAGGCGTCATGCCTGTTTGGGGATGGGCGTGTCGATGAGTGTCGAAAATGACATTTCATCGGCATGTTTTCGTCAAAAATGACAATCACCTGAGGAATGCCTGGTGAATCGTTTTGTAATTGCTGACTCCACGCTCTGTATCGGCTGCCACACCTGTGAGGCCGCCTGCTCAGAGACGCATCGCCAGCACGGCCTGCAATCCATGCCGCGCCTGAGAGTGATGCTAAATGAAAAAGAATCTGCACCGCAGCTCTGTCACCACTGTGAAGATGCGCCCTGTGCGGTGGTCTGCCCGGTTAACGCCATCGAGCGCGTTGATGGTGCCGTTCAGCTTAATGAAAGCCTGTGCGTAAGCTGCAAACTGTGCGGCATCGCCTGCCCGTTTGGCGCAATTGAATTTTCCGGCAGCCGTCCGCTGGATATTCCGGCAAATGCCAATACCCCGAAAGCGCCACCGGCACCGCCTGCTCCGGCGCGTGTCAGCACATTGCTTGACTGGGTGCCGGGCATTCGCGCGACCGCCGTCAAATGTGACCTTTGTAGCTTTGATGAACAAGGTCCAGCCTGCGTGCGGATGTGCCCAACTAAAGCCCTGCATCTGGTGGATAACACCGATATCGCCCGCGTCAGCAAACGTAAGCGTGAGCTGACTTTTAACACCGATTTTGGCGATCTCACCTTGTTTCAGCAGGCTCAAAGTGGAGAGGCTAAATGAGCGCAATTTCCCTGATCAATAGCGGCGTTGCGTGGTTTGTCGCCGCCGCTGTTCTGGCATTTCTCTTTTCTTTTCATAAGGCGCTAAGCGGCTGGGTCGCCGGGATTGGCGGCGCGGTTGGTAGCGTGTACACGGCAGCAGCAGGTTTCACCGTGCTGACGGGGGCGGTCGGCGTGAGCGGTACGCTGTCACTGGTGAGTTTTGATATCCAAATCTCCCCGCTTAACGCGATTTGGTTGATTACCCTCGGCCTGTGCGGCCTGTTTGTCAGCCTCTACAACATTGACTGGCATCGCCACGCGCAGGTGAAGTGCAACGGCTTGCAGATCAATATGCTGATGGCTGCCGCCGTGTGCGCCGTTATCGCCAGCAACCTGGGCATGTTAGTAGTAATGGCTGAAATCATGGCTCTGTGCGCGGTGTTCCTCACCAGTAACAGCAAAGAGGGCAAACTGTGGTTTGTGCTGGGGCGTCTTGGCACTCTGCTGCTGGCGATTGCCTGCTGGCTGGTCTGGCAGCGTTACGGCACGCTGGATCTGCGCCTGCTGGATATGCGCGTACAACAACTGCCGCTCGGTTCCGATATCTGGCTGCTCGGTGTGATTGGCTTTGGCCTGCTGGCCGGGATTATCCCGCTGCACGGCTGGGTGCCGCAGGCTCATGCTAACGCCTCAGCGCCTGCTGCGGCGCTGTTTTCCACGGTGGTAATGAAAATCGGCCTGCTGGGCATTTTAACCCTGTCTTTGCTGGGCGGTAATGCGCCGCTGTGGTGGGGAATTGCGCTGCTGGTGCTCGGCATGATCACCGCGTTCGTCGGTGGTCTGTATGCGCTGATGGAACACAACATCCAGCGTCTGCTGGCTTACCACACCCTGGAAAATATCGGCATTATCCTGCTGGGGCTGGGCGCTGGCGTAACGGGGATCGCGCTCGAACAACCGGCGCTGATTGCTCTTGGCCTGGTCGGTGGTCTGTACCATCTGCTTAACCATAGCCTGTTCAAAAGCGTACTGTTCCTCGGTGCGGGTAGCGTCTGGTTCCGTACTGGTCATCGCGATATCGAAAAACTCGGCGGCATTGGCAAGAAAATGCCGGTTATCTCCATCGCCATGTTAGTCGGGCTGATGGCAATGGCTGCGCTGCCGCCGTTGAACGGGTTTGCCGGGGAGTGGGTTATCTACCAGTCCTTCTTCAAACTAAGCAATAGCGGGGCGTTTGTTGCTCGTCTGCTGGGACCGCTGCTCGCCGTGGGGCTGGCAATTACCGGTGCGCTGGCGGTGATGTGTATGGCGAAAGTTTATGGCGTTACGTTCCTTGGCGCGCCGCGTACCAAAGAAGCCGAAAACGCCACCTGTGCGCCGCTCCTGATGAGCGTAAGCGTAGTGGCACTGGCGATTTGCTGCGTAATTGGCGGTGTTGCTGCGCCGTGGCTGCTGCCGATGCTGTCTGCTGCGGTGCCTCTGCCGCTGGAGCCTGCTAACACCACCGTTTCTCAACCAATGATCACCCTGCTGCTGATTGCCTGCCCGCTGCTGCCATTCATCATTATGGCGATTTGCAAAGGCGACCGCCTGCCGTCGCGTTCCCGTGGCGCGGCATGGGTGTGCGGCTACGACCATGAAAAATCAATGGTGATTACCGCTCACGGTTTTGCCATGCCGGTGAAACAGGCGTTTGCGCCGGTGCTGAAACTGCGCAAAGTGCTGAATCCGGTGTCGCTGGTGCCGGGCTGGCAGTGCGAGGGGAGTGCGTTGCTGTTCCGCCGGATGGCGCTGGTTGAACTGGCGGTACTGGTGGTGATTATTGTTTCACGAGGAGCCTGAGAATGAGTGTTTTATATCCGTTAATTCAGGCGCTGGTGTTATTTGCCGTTGCGCCGCTGCTCTCCGGTATTACCCGCGTGGCGCGCGCCCGTCTGCATAATCGTCGCGGGCCGGGCGTGTTGCAGGAGTATCGCGACATTATCAAACTGCTGGGGCGCCAGAGCGTTGGCCCGGATGCCTCCGGCTGGGTGTTCCGCCTGACGCCGTATGTGATGGTGGGCGTCATGCTGACTATCGCTACCGCGCTGCCGGTGGTGACCGTCGGTTCTCCGCTGCCGCAAATGGGCGATTTGATCACCTTGCTGTATCTCTTCGCCATTGCGCGTTTCTTCTTTGCCATTTCCGGTCTGGATACTGGTAGCCCGTTTACCGCTATCGGCGCGAGTCGTGAAGCGATGCTCGGTGTGCTGGTCGAGCCGATGCTGCTGCTTGGCCTGTGGGTTGCGGCGCAGGTTGCCGGTTCCACCAACATCAGCAACATCACCGACACCGTTTATCACTGGCCTCTGAGCCAGAGCATCCCGCTGGTGCTGGCGCTTTGTGCCTGTGCGTTCGCCACCTTTATCGAAATGGGCAAACTGCCGTTCGACCTGGCGGAAGCCGAGCAGGAGTTGCAGGAAGGTCCGCTCTCTGAATACAGCGGTAGCGGCTTTGGCGTCATGAAATGGGGCATCAGCCTGAAACAGCTGGTGGTGTTGCAGATGTTCGTCGGGGTGTTTATTCCGTGGGGACAAATGGAAACCTTCACCGCCGGTGGACTGCTGCTGGCGCTGGTGATTGCCATCGTCAAACTGGTGGTCGGCGTACTGGTTATCGCGCTGTTCGAAAACAGCATGGCCCGTCTGCGTCTTGATATTACTCCGCGCATTACCTGGGCTGGGTTTGGCTTTGCATTTTTAGCGTTCGTCTCCTTGCTGGCGGCGTGATTAAAGAGAGTATGAGCATGTCTGAAGAAAAATTAGGTCAACATTATCTCGCCGCGCTGAATGAGGCATTTCCGGGCGTCGTGCTGGACCACGCCTGGCAGACCAAAGATCAGCTGACCGTTACCGTAAAGGTAAACTATCTGCCGGAAGTGGTGGAGTTCCTCTACTACAAACAGGGTGGCTGGCTGTCGGTACTGTTTGGTAACGATGAACGCAAACTGAATGGTCATTACGCCGTTTACTACGTGCTGTCGATGGAGAAGGGCACCAAGTGCTGGATCACGGTTCGCGTCGAAGTTGATGCCAACAAACCGGAATATCCGTCCGTGACGCCGCGCGTTCCGGCGGCGGTGTGGGGCGAGCGTGAAGTGCGCGATATGTATGGTTTGATTCCGGTTGGTCTGCCGGATGAACGCCGTCTGGTGCTGCCGGATGACTGGCCGGATGAACTTTATCCGCTGCGTAAAGACAGCATGGATTATCGTCAGCGTCCGGCACCGACCACCGATGCTGAAACCTACGAGTTCATCAACGAACTGGGTGATAAGAAAAATAACGTTGTGCCAATCGGTCCGCTGCACGTCACTTCTGACGAACCGGGACATTTCCGTCTGTTCGTCGATGGCGAAAACATTATCGACGCTGACTACCGCCTGTTCTACGTCCATCGCGGCATGGAAAAACTGGCGGAAACCCGCATGGGTTATAACGAAGTGACGTTCCTCTCTGACCGTGTTTGCGGCATCTGCGGCTTTGCCCACAGCACCGCCTACACCACGTCAGTGGAAAACGCGATGGGTATTCAGGTGCCAGAGCGCGCGCAGATGATCCGCGCCATTCTGCTGGAAGTGGAACGCCTGCATTCGCATCTGCTCAACCTCGGCCTCGCCTGTCACTTTACCGGCTTTGACTCCGGCTTTATGCAGTTCTTCCGCGTGCGCGAATCCTCCATGAAAATGGCGGAGATCCTCACCGGGGCGCGTAAAACTTACGGCCTGAACTTGATCGGCGGGATTCGTCGCGATCTGCTGAAAGATGACATGATCCAGACCCGTCAACTGGCGCAGCAAATGCGTCGTGAAGTGCGGGAACTGGTGGATGTGCTGCTGAGTACGCCAAACATGGAACAGCGCACCGTCGGCATTGGTCGCCTCGACCCGGAAATCGCCCGCGATTTCAGTAACGTCGGCCCGATGGTTCGCGCCAGCGGCCACGCTCGTGATACCCGTGCCGATCACCCGTTTGTTGGTTATGGTCTGCTGCCGATGGAAGTTCACAGCGAGCAGGGCTGCGACGTTATTTCGCGCCTGAAAGTGCGTATTAACGAAGTCTTTACCTCACTCAATATGATTGACTACGGCCTGGACAACCTGCCAGGCGGTCCGCTGGCGGTGGAAGGATTCACCTACATTCCACACCGTTTTGCGTTGGGCTTTGCTGAAGCGCCGCGTGGCGATGATATCCACTGGAGCATGACCGGCGACAACCAGAAGTTGTACCGCTGGCGCTGCCGTGCCGCGACCTACGCGAACTGGCCGACCCTGCGCTACATGCTACGCGGCAACACCGTTTCCGATGCGCCGCTGATTATCGGTAGCCTCGACCCTTGCTACTCCTGTACCGACCGCATGACCGTGGTCGATGTGCGTAAGAAGAAGAGCAAAGTGGTGCCGTACAAAGAACTCGAGCGTTACAGCATTGAGCGTAAAAACTCGCCGCTGAAATAAGGAATCGCCATGTTTACCTTTATCAAAAAAGTCATCAAAACCGGCACGGCGACCTCGTCTTATCCGCTGGAGCCGATTGCGGTTGATAAAAACTTCCGTGGTAAGCCAGAGCAGAACCCGCAGCAGTGCATTGGCTGCGCGGCCTGCGTCAATGCCTGCCCGTCAAACGCCTTAACGGTTGAAACCGACCTCGCCACCGGTGAGCTGGCGTGGGAGTTCAATCTTGGGCGCTGCATCTTCTGTGGACGTTGCGAAGAAGTTTGCCCGACGGCGGCGATCAAACTGTCGCAAGAGTACGAACTGGCGGTGTGGAAGAAAGAAGACTTCCTGCAACAGTCCCGTTTCGCGCTGTGCAACTGCCGCGTCTGCAATCGTCCTTTCGCCGTACAGAAAGAGATCGACTACGCCATTGCGCTGCTTAAGCACAACGGTGACAGTCGCGCGGAAAACCACCGCGAAAGCTTTGAGACTTGCCCGGAATGTAAGCGCCAGAAATGCCTGGTGCCGTCCGACCGTATTGAACTGACTCGCCATATGAAAGAGGCCATCTGATGAGCAATTTATTAGGCCCCCGTGACGCCAACGGCATTCCGGTTCCGATGACGGTGGATGAATCCATCGCCAGCATGAAGGCGTCGTTACTGAAAAAAATCAAACGTTCTGCCTACGTTTACCGCGTGGACTGCGGTGGCTGCAATGGCTGCGAAATCGAAATTTTCGCTACGCTTTCGCCGCTGTTCGATGCAGAACGCTTCGGTATTAAAGTTGTTCCATCCCCGCGTCATGCGGATATTTTACTGTTTACCGGCGCGGTCACCCGTGCAATGCGATCCCCTGCGCTGCGTGCGTGGCAGTCCGCGCCGGACCCGAAAATCTGTATCTCCTACGGTGCCTGCGGTAACAGCGGCGGGATCTTCCACGATCTCTACTGCGTGTGGGGCGGAACCGACAAAATTGTCCCGGTGGATGTGTACATTCCTGGCTGCCCGCCAACGCCTGCCGCCACGCTGTACGGCTTTGCGATGGCGCTCGGCCTGCTGGAGCAGAAAATCCACGCCCGTGGGCCGGGTGAGCAGGATGAACAACCGGCAGAAATTCTGCATGGCGATATGGTGCAGCCGCTGCGTGTGAAAGTGGATCGCGAAGCGCGTCGCCTGGCGGGTTACCGTTATGGTCGCCAGATTGCCGATGACTTCCTTACGCAATTAGGGCAGGGTGAAGAGCAGGTTGCACGCTGGCTGGAAGCGGAAAACGATCCGCGTCTGAACGAGATTGTCAGCCATCTGAATCATGTTGTTGAAGAGGCGCGTATCCGATGAGTGAAAAGGTGGTGTTCAGTCAACTGAGCCGTAAATTTATTGATGAGAACGATGCCACGCCCGCCGAGGCGCAGCAGGTGGTCTATTACAGCCTGGCGATTGGTCACCACCTTGGGGTTATCGATTGTCTGGAAGCGGCGCTCACCTGCCCGTGGGATGAATATCTGGCATGGATTGCCACTCTGGAGGCGGGCAGCGAAGCCCGCCGCAAAATGGAAGGCGTGCCGAAATATGGCGAGATCGTCATCGACATTAACCATGTGCCGATGCTGGCCAACGCATTCGATAAAGCCCGGGCTGTGCAAACTTCGCAGCAGAAGGAATGGAGTACAATGCTGTTAAGTATGCTGCATGATATTCATCAGGAAAACGCCATCTATTTGATGGTGAGGAGACTGCGTGACTGACGTTTTACTCTGTGTTGGTAATAGCATGATGGGCGATGATGGCGCAGGTCCGCTGCTGGCTGAAAAGTGCGCCGCCGCGCCGAAAGGTAACTGGGTGGTGATTGACGGCGGTAGCGCACCGGAAAACGACATTGTCGCTATCCGCGAACTGCGCCCGACACGGCTGCTGATTGTCGACGCCACGGATATGGGGCTAAACCCCGGCGAGATCCGCATCATCGACCCGGATGATATCGCCGAGATGTTTATGATGACTACCCATAACATGCCGCTGAACTACCTTATCGACCAGTTGAAAGAAGACATTGGCGAAGTGATTTTCCTCGGTATCCAGCCGGACATTGTTGGCTTTTACTACCCGATGACCCAGCCGATTAAAGATGCTGTGGAAACCGTTTATCAACGGCTGGAAGGCTGGGAAGGGAACGGCGGATTCGCGCAGTTAGCGGTGGAAGAAGAGTAGTTCTTCATTAAGGAATTCAGGGAATTGAAAACCAGGACAGGGATGTGCGCTTTTTTATTGAGCTTAGTGCTTCCTGCGCAGGCCACCAGCTTTACCGAGTATCTGCCGATGAGTGACAGCGAATACGCACAAAAGCGGGCGCTGAAACCTCTCCTGACCATGCCTTATTATACCGAGCAAAACTGGCATTTTAGAAAAGTGGGCGTTGCTGGCGTAACGCTTGAGAAGATGCCAAATGAAGAGGATGACTGGCAATTAACCGCAAAAGACCGCGCCGGTAAATCCTGGACAGTGCCTGTGGGTATGCTGGCAAACATAGCGGGCAAAGGGCAACTCTATCGCGCCGATCTTGATCGTAACGGCATTCAGGATCTGGTTATCTGGTTACCCAGTGCCGGTAATGGTCTGGCTCCTTATGCACATTTAATCCTGTTGACGTTCACACGCGAAGGTCGTCCCTGTGTCTTTGAACCCTGGGGATTCTACACCGCAAGCGAAACTAGCGTTGATGATTTGCTGGATTTGCAAGGCAATGGTCACACGCAGCTGCTGGATATGCAGTTTGATTCTGGTTACTGGCTAACCAGTTTGTATCAGGTAAAAGAGGCCAAATGGCAGCGTGTTCATGGCTGGTTTGGCAAGTTAAGCTATCCTGCACTCACGCGTTTTACTTATACTCCCAACCGTAAACTCGTTCTCAAACCCATCGCTGGACGCTACCCGCAAACGGAAGATTTGGCGCTGACGCAGCGTTGTTTGATAACGGGGGATGTGCTTGATGGGGTGAATCAGAACTGATGGCAAACGCTAAATTGCCCGATGCGCTGCGCTTATCGAGCCTACAAAGTTCGTGCGACGTGTAGGCCAGATAAGGCGTTCACGCCGCATCCGGCACGGTTGCTTACTCTAAATCTTCGCCGTTACTGGCAATCACTTTTTTATACCACCAGAACGATTTCTTACGCGTGCGCGCCAGTGTGCCGTTACCTGCATCGTCACGGTCTACATAGACAAAACCGTAGCGTTTGCTCATTTCACCCGTTGAGGCGGAAACCAAATCAATACAGCCCCAGGTGGTGTAGCCCATCAGCGGAATGCCGTCTGCAATCGCTTCGCCCATTGCGCGGATGTGCTCGCGTAAATAGCTGATGCGATAGTCATCGTTAATCTCTCCATTGGCAGAAAATTCATCTTTTGCACCCAGGCCGTTTTCCACCAGAAACAGCGGCTTCTGATAACGGTCGTACATCATATTCATGGTGATACGCAGACCGAGCGGATCAATACCCCAGCCCCAGTCGCTTACCTGTAGATACGGGTTACGCAGCGATTTCACCACGTTTGCCGCACTGCTGTTGTTGGCGTTCATCTCCGCCGAGGCGCAGCGCGAGGCGTAATAGCTGAAAGAGACAAAATCGACGGTGTTTTTCAGGATTTCATCATCGCCAGGCGCTTTGTCGATAGTCACGCCTTTTTCGCGAAATACGCGGGCAGAGTAAGCTGGGTACGCGCCACGCGCCTGCACATCGATAAAAAACAGGTTTTCGCGGTCTTTCTCCAGCGCCGCCCAGACATCTTCTGGCTTGCAGCTATATGGGTAGAAGTTACCGCCCGCCAGCATACAGCCCACCTGATTTTGCGGGTTAATTTCATGGGCGATTTTGGTGGCTAATGCACTGGCAACCAGTTGGTGATGTGCGGCCTGATATTTCACCTGATCCTGATTTTCCCCTTCTTCAAACACCAGACCCGCGCCGGAGAACGGGCTATGCAACATAATGTTGATTTCATTGAAGGTTAGCCAGTATTTCACCAGTCCATCAAATGCTTCAAAACAGGTTCGGGCGTAGCGAGTGAAAAACTCCACCAGCTTACGGTTACGCCAGGAGCCATATTCCGTCACCAGATGCATCGGCACATCGAAGTGACACAACGTGACCAGCGGTTCGATTCCGTACTTTTTACACTCTTCAAAGACAGAACGATAAAAAGCAATGCCTTGCTGGTTGGGCGTCAGCTCATCGCCCTGCGGAAAGAGGCGGCTCCAGGCAATCGAGGTGCGGAAAACCCTGAATCCCATCTCAGCCATCAGGGCGATATCTTCTTTATACCGATGATAAAAATCCGTCGCCTCATGGCTGGGATAAAACTCGTCATCGCGCAACTGAAAACGTTTTTCCAGCCCCAGTTTCACCGCCATTCGATGCTCGCCGTGTGGGATCATATCGACCGTGGTCAGCCCTTTGCCACCTTCACGGTACGCGCCTTCAGACTGGTTGGCGGCAAGCGCGCCGCCCCATAAAAAACCTTGCGGAAATACAGACATTTTCATCCTCAATTAAGACTTACTTCTTTGGCGACGGTCGGTTGTGCGCCCTGATGCTTTCGCGCCTCGGCAGCCGCTTCCTCCGCAGGAATATCCTCAAAGCCGAGCAGCAGTGTGAGGATAAACGACAGCACGACCGCCAGCGCCATGACGGCGAACACCCAGACGATGCTCATTGGATTCGCCGGATCGAAGAATTGCACGCTGGTAAATAGCCCCGGCGCTGCCATTGAGTGGCTGGCAAGCCCCGCCATACCGGCAACCGCGCCGCAAATAAAACCGCTGATAAGACTGGCGATAAGCGGACGTTTCAGACGGATCGCCACGCCGTATAACGCCGGTTCGGAAATCCCCGCCATAATGGCTGATGCCGCCGCAGCCAGCGCCGTCTGGCGTAGTTCTGGGTTTTTCGTTTTCCACGCCACCGCCAGCGATGAACCGCCCAGCGACAGGTTAGCGCCGATTTCTGACGGCATGACCATCCCTTCTTTTCCGGTTTCGGCAATGGTCTGAATGATGGTTGGTGTAAAGACGCGGTGCATCCCGGTCATTACCAGCAGTGGCCACAGCGCGCCCATAATGGCGACAGAAAGCCAGCCCAGATAACCATGAATGGTGTAAACCAGCGTCGAAATGGCGCTACCGATCCAGATACCAATCGGGCCAATCAGCAGGATTGCCAGCGGTGCGGCAATCAACACAATCAGCATCGGTTTGAGGAAGTTTTTCGTCACTGCCGGTGTAATGCTGTCCACCCAGCGTTCGATATATGACAGGCACCAGGTCATCACCAGCGCCGGGATCACCGTGTAGGTGTATTTCACCGCCGTGACCGGAATCAGGGCAAATTCAACATGTTCACCCTGAGCCGCTTTCGCCATCAGCTCAATGAAACTCGGATGTACCAGTACACCCGCGATGGCAATCGCCAGCGACATATTGGTTTTAAATTTGATGGCGGCAGAAGCTGCGACCATCAGCGGCAGGAAGAAGAAAGCGCCGTCACCAATCACCGTCAGAATGGTTAATGTCGGCGATCCTTTTGTCAGCACGCCGCTCATTTCGAGGATCATTGCCAGCAGTTTGACCATCGATCCGCCGATAATCGCCGGGATCAGCGGTGACATGGTGCCGATCAGCGCATCGAGGATCCCCGCACCAATGCGACGTAACGTGAGCTTTGGTTTACCCACGGGCTGCGCGGGCTGCATATCTCCAGGTAACAAGCTGACGACTTCCTGAAAGGCCTGCGAAACCGTATTGCCGATAATCACCTGGCACTGGTTGTCGCTACGTACCACGCCGAGCACGCCGGGGATGGTTTTTAACGTCGGGCTGTCGATAAGCGCATCATCTTTGATAACAAAGCGCAAACGCGTCATACAGTGCGTGACCGCCGAGATGTTATCAACGCCGCCCAGTGCCGCTATCACCGAGCGCGCCAGCGCCGCATAATTTTTGGCCATCGGATTTTATCCTGTTATCAGTAGGGTAGAGGTAGTTGTTATCAGTCGACGTGACGGGAAAATGCCGATGCTGAAACGGAAATAAGAAACCGGTTTCACAAAATCATGAATAGTTGTCATTTAATAAGCAAGAGAGTTGATTGTTCATTTTTTATATTTGTGAAACCGGTCACCTGAATATTTTTCCCGCTGATTGCGCAAGGACAACCAGCCAACGGTGCAGTACACTGCGATGATTGCGTGTAAAGGGATGAAAACAATGACGACAATGCTGGAAGTGGCGAAGCGCGCCGGGGTTTCAAAAGCGACCGTTTCCCGCGTGCTTTCAGGCAATGGCTACGTCAGCCAGGAGACGAAAGATCGCGTGTTTCAGGCGGTGGAAGAGAGCGGTTATCGCCCAAACTTGCTGGCGCGCAATCTGTCGGCGAAGAGTACTCAGACGCTGGGGCTGGTAGTGACCAACACGCTTTACCACGGCATTTATTTTAGTGAATTACTGTTTCATGCCGCGCGGATGGCGGAAGAGAAAGGGCGGCAACTGTTGTTGGCTGATGGTAAACACAGCGCCGAAGAAGAGCGCCAGGCGATTCAGTATCTGCTGGATTTGCGCTGCGACGCCATTATGATTTACCCGCGTTTTTTAAGCGTGGATGAGATTGATGACATCATTGACGCACACAGTCAGCCGATAATGGTGCTTAATCGCCGCCTGCGCAAAAATAGCAGCCATAGCGTCTGGTGCGATCATAAACAGACCAGCTTTAACGCCGTGGCAGAGTTGATAAACGCCGGACATCAGGAGATTGCTTTCCTTACCGGCTCGATGGATTCCCCCACCAGCATTGAGCGTCTTGCCGGATATAAAGACGCGCTGTCGCAGCATGGTATTGCTCTCAATGAAAAACTTATCGCTAACGGTAAATGGACGCCCGCCAGCGGGGCCGAAGGGGTAGAAACGTTGCTCGAACGTGGGGCTAAATTTAGCGCGTTAGTTGCCAGTAACGACGATATGGCGATAGGTGCGATGAAAGCGTTACACGAGCGCGGCGTAGCGGTGCCAGAGCAGGTGTCAGTTATCGGATTCGATGATATCGCTATTGCCCCCTACACCGTTCCGGCGCTCTCCAGCGTAAAAATTCCGGTGACTGAGATGATTCAGGAAATTATTGGACGGCTGATTTTTATGCTCGATGGCGGGGATTTCTCACCGCCGAAAACTTTCAGTGGAAAACTGATCCGCCGCGACTCCCTCATTGCTCTTTCGCAATAAACATTGTCATCACATGTCATCGTCACTTGTGTCGATGACATCGTTTTTTCTGCATTATGGAATTTAATTTCCTTAAATAACAGTAAATTAAAAACTGGCATGATTTGTGAATGTATCGGCGCATTAACTGTCATTGCTGGAGAATTTGATGAACCGTTTCATCATTGCTGACGCGAGTAAATGTATTGGTTGCCGTACCTGTGAAGTGGCGTGCGTGGTTTCTCATCAGGAAAATCAGGACTGTGCATCGCTGACCCCGGAAACTTTTTTACCGCGTATCCATGTCATTAAAGGTGTGAACATTTCCACGGCGACAGTCTGCCGTCAGTGTGAAGATGCACCGTGCGCTAACGTCTGCCCGAATGGTGCTATCAGCCGTGATAAAGGGTTTGTTCATGTGATGCAGGAACGTTGCATTGGTTGCAAAACCTGCGTTGTGGCTTGCCCGTATGGCGCGATGGAAGTGGTGGTGCGTCCGGTGATTCGCAACAGCGGCGCGGGGCTGAATGTACGTGCAGACAAAGCCGAAGCCAATAAATGCGACCTGTGTAACCATCGTGAAGATGGTCCGGCGTGTATGGCCGCTTGCCCGACCCATGCGCTGATTTGTGTCGATCGGAATAAACTTGAACAACTGAGTGCAGAAAAACGCCGCCGCACGGCGCTGATGTTCTAAAAATCTTACAGAACTGTTCTGGCATCAAAGGAATTCCCGGAAATATTCGTAGAATACGGGGCGGGCGATATCGCCGACCTGTGACTGCCGGATGCGACGTGCTCGTGTCCGGCAGGGTGGGTTACGCAATTCATGATGGCGGGAATAACTCAATGGCAAAAAACACATCTTGCGGTGTCCAACTGCGTATTCGTGGCAAAGTGCAGGGCGTCGGTTTTCGTCCCTTTGTCTGGCAGCTGGCACAGCAATTAAATCTTCACGGCGATGTCTGTAATGACGGCGATGGCGTGGAAGTCCGGTTGCTGGAAGACCCGGATACGTTTCTTGCGCAGTTGCATCTGCACTGTCCGCCGCTGGCGCGTATTGATAGCGTCGAGCGTGAACCTTTTACCTGGTCACAACCGCCCACTGAGTTCACTATCCGCCAGAGCGCAGGCGGTGCCATGAATACGCAAATTGTTCCCGATGCCGCTACTTGTCCAGCGTGTCTTGCCGAAATGAATACCCCGGGCGAGCGGCGTTATCGTTATCCGTTTATCAACTGTACTCATTGTGGCCCGCGTTTCACTATTATTCGCGCGATGCCCTATGACCGCCCGTTTACCGTGATGGCGGCGTTTCCGCTGTGTCCGGCCTGTGACAAAGAGTACCGCGACCCGCTCGATCGCCGCTTTCACGCCCAGCCGGTGGCCTGCCCGGAGTGTGGCCCGCATCTTGAATGGGTAAGTCATGGCGAACATACCGAACAAGAGGCCGCGTTACAGGCGGCTATCGCACAGTTAAAAGCGGGCAAGATTGTCGCCATCAAAGGGATTGGCGGATTTCATCTCGTCTGCGATGCACGTAACAGTAACGCGGTGGCGACACTGCGGGCACGCAAACATCGCCCGGCGAAACCGCTGGCGGTTATGTTGCCAACAGCAGAAGGCTTACCAGACGCTGCACGCCAGTTGCTTACCACGCCCGCCGCGCCTATTGTGCTGGTGGATAAAAAATACGTACCTGAGCTTTGTGATGATATCGCCCCAGGCCTTAACGAAGTCGGGGTAATGTTGCCTGCGAACCCGCTCCAGCATTTGCTGTTACAGGAACTGCAATGCCCGCTGGTGATGACCTCCGGCAACCTGAGCGGTAAACCACCGGCTATCAGCAACGAACAGGCGCTGGACGATTTGCAGGGCATTGCCGACGGATTCTTGATACATAACCGCGACATCGTTCAGCGGATGGATGATTCGGTGGTGCGTGAAAGCGGCGAAATGCTGCGCCGTTCGCGGGGGTATGTGCCGGACGCGTTGGCTTTGCCTCCGGGCTTTAAAAATGTTCCGCCTGTACTGTGTCTTGGTGCGGATCTGAAAAATACCTTCAGCCTGGTGCGTGGTGAACAAGCGGTGTTGAGTCAACATTTGGGTGATTTAAGTGACGATGGCATCCAGATGCAATGGCGCGAAGCGTTACGTCTGATGCAAAACATCTACGATTTCACCCCGCAATACGTTGTGCATGACGCGCATCCGGGCTATGTCTCCAGCCAGTGGGCGAGCGAAATGAATCTGCCGACGCAAACGGTGCTGCATCATCATGCTCACGCGGCGGCGTGTCTGGCAGAACATCACTGGCCGCTGGATGGCGGTGATGTCATTGCTTTGACGCTCGACGGTATTGGTATGGGGGAGAACGGCGCTTTGTGGGGCGGCGAGTGCCTGCGGGTGAACTATCGCGAATGTGAGCACCTGGGCGGCTTGCCTGCGGTGGCGCTTCCGGGGGGCGATTTGGCTGCAAAGCAGCCGTGGCGTAACCTGCTGGCGCAGTGCCTGCGCTTTGTGCCGCAGTGGCAGAGTTACCCTGAAACGGCAAGTGTGCAACAGCAAAACTGGAGCGTGCTGGCGCGGGCCATTGAGCGTGGAATTAACGCGCCGCTGGCGTCATCGTGTGGGCGTTTGTTCGATGCAGTGGCGGCGGCACTGGGCTGTGCGCCAGCCACGTTAAGTTATGAAGGTGAAGCGGCTTGTGCTCTGGAGGCGCTCGCAGCCTCATGCGACGGAGTGACGCATCCGGTGACGATGCCGCTGGTGGACAATCAACTGGATCTCGCCACCTTCTGGCAGCAGTGGCTGAACTGGCAGGCTCCGGTTAATCAACGCGCGTGGGCGTTTCATGATGCGCTGGCGCAGGGTTTTGCATCGTTGATGCGTGAGCAGGCCACGATGCGCGGTATCACTACGCTGGTATTTAGTGGTGGGGTTATTCATAACTGTTTGCTGCGCGCACGTCTGGCGCATTATCTCGCTGATTGCACATTGCTTTTTCCACAGAGTTTACCGGCGGGTGATGGCGGTTTGTCTCTGGGGCAGGGGGTTATTGCTGCGGCGCGCATCCTGCATGCTGCATAGTGGCGGATGTGGCGTAACTAAGCGTAGAAAGAGCGCGGACAGTCCCCTCGCCCTTTGGGCGAGGGAGAAAACCATGCCTACACCGGCAACGTTTTCAACAATCCAAATGCCTCTTTCATCCGATCCTCACTGACCACAAAGGCGCGAAGCTGGTCAGCATCGTCAACGCCGCGAGCCACCATTCCCTGGCGTTCGGTATTAATCTGCCAGCGTAAATCCTGACGCTGGGTTTCGCCTGCCAGATGCAGCGGTAATTCCGGCGTTTTGATTTTCACCAGCATCGCCGGTAGTTTCAGCGGCGTGTTATTGCCGAGAAGATTTTTTGCCAGCACCATCGCGCTAAGTTGAATCGGCTGGAGGAACGGCAGTACCTGACCGTTAATTTCTGCGCAATCGCCCAGCGCATAAATATCGGCATTACTGGTTTGCAGATAACTATCGACGCAAACGCCGCGATTAATCGTCAGCCCGGCGCGTCGTGCCAGGGCGGTTTCCGGGCGCAGTCCGGTTGCGGCAATTACCGCATCCACTTCGATGCTGCGTTGGCGATCCAGCGTTGCCCGAATGCCAGAATCCGTTTTTTCCAGCCCCTGCAACTGAGATTTCAACAGCAGATGAACGCCCATCTCCGTCAACCGATGCTGCAAGCGGCTGCTTACTTCCGGTGGCATTAACGATGCCAGAATACTGGCATCGTTGTCGATTAGCGTGACCGCTTTGCCTGCACGACAAAAATCCATCGCCAGTTCGCTACCAATCAAACCACCGCCGACAATCAACACGCGTCGGGCATCCCGCAGTTGCGTTTCACAGGCGCGATACTCTTGCTGACTATTTAACGTCAGCATTAACTCACGCCCGGGCACTGGCGGGACAAAGGCGCTGGCACCGGTTGCCAGCACTAACTTGTCGTATTGCCACTGATTATTCTGACTTTTCACCACATGGGCTTCGGCATCGATATCCGTCACCCAGGTGTGCGGAAACAGGCGCAGATTAAACTGCTCGGCAAATTCACCTGCCGTCTGGCGGGTAAGGTCGTCGGCACGTTGCCCCTGACTGATCACATGGCTGAGGTCAGGTTTGTTGTACTCATCCATGCTGTCGGCGGCAATCAGGGTTAATGGAATACTGGCGTCCTGTTTGCGAATATTTTTCACCAGTTGGCGGGCGGCGAAGCCCGAACCAATGATCACAATGCCGTTGCTCATTTTGCCTCCGATGCCAGTTCGTCAAAGACGTCTTTGCCGAGTGAACATTCCGGGCACAGGAAGTTGTCCGGAACTTCACTCCACGGTGTTCCAGGTGCAACGTCCTGCATTGGCTCGCCTTTTGCCGGATCGTAAATCCACTGGCAGACGCTGCACTGCATCCGTGAGCCGAGGTCAGCCGTCGTGGTGGTACTGGTTTCTTCTTTAACCACCGTATTCACCGTGCTCTGTGGCAGCGGCGAAAGCGCCCACTGACGGGCAATTTCACGACCGTGTTCACGGCATAACTCCAGCGCGTCCTGGTCCGGTCGCCATTTGGCTTTCAGGCTAATTGACATTTCGAAACCCGCATCCTGCAAGCGCGTGGAAAGACGATCCACCGCACCGCCGCTCCAGCCGTGAGAGCCGAAAGCACTGGCGCGTTTGTTACGAAAGCGCAATCCGGTCATCTCCTCCACCAGCCCGGCGATTTTCGGCATCATCACGTTATTCATCGTCGAAGTACCGACCAGCACACCTTTTGAGCGGAAGACATTGGTCAGGATTTCGTTTTTATCGCTACGGGCGACGTTGAAAATTTTCACCGCTACGCGCGGGTCGGTTTCCGCGATCCCCTGGGCGATAGCGTCAGCCATCATGCGGGTGTTATTCGACATGGTGTCGTAGAAAATGGTTATTCTGTCTTCCTGATAATCCGCCGCCCATTTCAGGTACAGCTCGACAATCTGCGTTGGGTTATCGCGCCACACCACGCCGTGGGAAGTGGCTATCATATCGACTGGTAAGTTAAAGCCGAGGATCTCGGTAATTTTCGGCGTTACCAGGCGGCTGAACGGCGTCAGGATATTGGCGTAGTAACGCTGGCACTGCTCGAAAAGCTCCGTCTGATCCACTTCATCGTTGAACAGATGCTCGTCGCAGTAGTGCTGACCGAAAGCATCGTTACTGAACAGCACCGCGTCGCCCGTCAGGTAAGTCATCATGCTGTCCGGCCAGTGCAGCATTGGTGTTTCGACAAAAATGAGCTGTTTGCCGTTGCCGATATCCAGCGTGTCGCCGGTTTTCACCACGTTGAAATTCCACTCTGGATGATGGTGATGACCATTTATTGAGTCGATAGCGTTGGCAGTACAGTAGATCGGCGTATCGGGAATTTGCGCCATTAGTTCGGTCAGCGCCCCGGCGTGGTCTTCTTCTGCATGGTTAATCACGATGTAATCGATATCCGCCAGATCGATTTCATTACGCAGGTTCTGCACAAATTCGCGGCTGAATTTATGGTCGACGGTGTCGATCAGTACGTTTTTTTCTTCACGAATGAGGTAGCTGTTGTAGCTGCTGCCGCGCAGCGTTTTATATTCCGTGCCGTGAAAATCACGTACTTCCCAGTCACGTTGACCCACCCAATGAATGTTATTTTTCACCACAATAGACATAGCAACCTCAATTTATTCAGCGTGTTCTAAAAAGATGTCTTGTTAATTGCAGGTTGCGTGCCAGTTTTTTATCTTATTGTTTTTAATGTATAAATTAATTTATGCTCATTAGTGAGTAGTCAAAATGACTATCAATAAAATGGTCGATATGACAATATATATAGTCAAATTGACAGTGAGGCAAAGATGAGTTTTTCCGTTGATGTGCTGGCGAATATCGCCATCGAATTGCAGCGTGGGATTGGTCATCAGGATCGTTTTCAGCGCCTGATCACCACGCTGCGTCAGGTGCTGGAGTGCGATGCGTCTGCGTTGCTACGTTACGACTCGCGGCAGTTTATTCCGCTTGCCATCGACGGGCTGGCGAAGGATGTACTCGGTAGACGCTTTGCGCTGGAAGGTCATCCACGGCTGGAAGCGATTGCTCGCGCGGGTGATGTGGTGCGCTTTCCCGCAGACAGCGAATTGCCCGATCCCTATGACGGTTTGATTCCCGGGCAGGAGAGTTTGAAGGTTCACGCCTGCGTTGGTCTGCCATTGTTTGCCGGACAAAACCTGATCGGCGCACTGACGCTCGACGGGATGCAGCCCGATCAGTTCGATGTTTTCAGCGACGAAGAGTTACGCCTGATTGCCGCGCTGGCGGCGGGAGCGTTAAGCAATGCGTTGTTGATTGAACAACTGGAAAGCCAGAATATGCTGCCGGGCGATGCCGCGCCGTTTGAAGCGGTGAAACAGACGCAGATGATCGGTCTGTCGCCAGGTATGACGCAACTGAAAAAAGAGATTGAGATTGTGGCGGCGTCCGATCTCAACGTCTTAATCAGCGGCGAGACGGGAACCGGTAAGGAGCTGGTGGCGAAAGCGATTCATGAAGCCTCGCCACGGGCGGTGAATCCGCTGGTCTATCTCAACTGTGCCGCACTGCCGGAAAGTGTGGCGGAAAGTGAATTGTTCGGGCATGTGAAAGGAGCGTTTACTGGCGCTATCAGTAACCGCAGCGGGAAGTTTGAAATGGCGGATAACGGCACGCTGTTTCTCGATGAGATCGGCGAGCTGTCGTTGGCATTGCAGGCCAAGCTGCTGCGGGTGTTGCAGTATGGCGATATTCAGCGCGTTGGCGATGACCGCAGTTTGCGGGTCGATGTGCGCGTGCTGGCGGCGACTAACCGCGACTTGCGTGAAGAGGTGCTGGCAGGGCGATTCCGCGCCGATTTGTTCCATCGCCTGAGCGTGTTTCCGCTTTCGGTGCCGCCGCTGCGTGAGCGGGGCGATGACGTCACTCTTCTGGCGGGGTATTTCTGTGAGCAGTGCCGTTTGCGGCTGGGGCTCTCCCGCGTAGTGTTAAGTTCCGGAGCGCGAAATTTACTGCAACACTACAGTTTTCCGGGAAACGTGCGCGAACTGGAACATGCTATTCATCGGGCGGTAGTACTGTCGAGAGCCACCCGCAGCGGCGATGAAGTGATTCTTGAGGCGCAACATTTTGCTTTTCCAGAAGTGACGGTGCCGCCGCCAGAAGTGGCAGCGGTGCCCGTTGTTAAGCAAAATCTGCGTGAAGCGACAGAAGCGTTCCAGCGTGAAACCATTCGCCAGGCACTGGCACAAAATCATCACAACTGGGCCGCCTGCGCGCGGATGCTGGAAACCGACGTCGCCAACCTGCATCGGCTGGCGAAACGTCTGGGATTGAAGGATTAAATAATCCCGGCCTGATAGAAATCCTGCAGGTTAATTGCGCCGGTGAGTTTGCCGTTTTCATCCACCACCGGTGCGGCGGTGATTTTGCGCTTCATCAGGATCTCTTTGGCGTCGATAGCGCGACTTTGTGCCTGTAATGTGGTTCCGCCAGTCGTCATCGCTTCATTAACCGGCGTGGTGAGTGCGCCGCCGCCAACCAGCCAGCGACGTAAATCGCCGTCGGTAAAGACGCCTTGTACCTGTTGTTGAGCGTCACATACTGCCACCAGCCCCAGACCGGTGCGGCTGAGTTCCAGCATCGCATCCATCACGCTGGCGGTTAACGCTACCTGCGGGATGGCATCATCACGGCGCATCAGATGATGTACTTTATTCAGCAAGCGAGCGCCCAGCGCGCCGGCAGGGTGGGAGCGGGCAAAATCTTCTTCATTAAATCCGCGCGCCTGCATGACCGCCATCGCCAGCGCGTCGCCCATCATCAGGGTATTGACGGTGCTGGAGGTCGGCGCAAGGTGCATCGGACAGGCTTCGCGTTCTACGGAGATATCCAGCACCGCTTTTGCCGCCAGGCCCAGCGGTGACGTCGGTTTGCCGGTCATCGCCAGCAGGGCGATAGATTTATCTTCCAGACGCGGAATAATCAGATCCAGTTCCTTCGCGCCACCGGAGTAAGAGATAAACAGCATCACATCGCGGCTTTCAATCATCCCCAGATCGCCGTGCAGTGCTTCTGCGGGATGGACAAAAAAAGCCGGTGTGCCGGTGCTGGCAAGCGTTGCGGCGATTTTCTTACCAATGTGGCCCGATTTGCCGATTCCGGAAACCACCACTTTGCCTTCGCAGTGCAGGATGATATTGGCGGCGCGAACAAAATCATCGCCCAGACGTTCCGGTAAACGACTTGCTTCCTGCAACTCCAGCGTTAACGTCTGACGTCCCGCGTTCAGTAGTGCTTCACTCATTGCTCTCTCCGGTTATGATCACGTCGATCCCTTTCTCTTCCAGCGCCTGACGAAACGCCGGATCGATACCTGCGTCGGTAATTAGCTTATCGACGCTTTCAAGACTGCAAACTACGTTGGGGCTTTTACGGCCAAACTTTGATGAGTCCGCCATCAAAATCACTTCGCGCGCGGCATTGCACATTGCCTTACTGACGGTATAAACCTCGTTGAACGTGGTTACGCCCGCATTGAGATCGATGCCGTCGGTGCCCATAAACAATTTGTCGAAGGTGAAATGTTCGAAGGCATTCTCTGCCAGCTGCCCGTGAAATGAGGCCGATTTTTTACGAAACGTTCCGCCTGGCATCAGGATAGTTTGTTCATTATCCAGTTCGGATAGCGCCTTGACGATATGCAGGCTGTTGGTCATCACTGTGATGTTATTAAAGCGCGAGAGCAGGGGCACCATCTGCAATACGGTACTGCCAGCATCAAGAATGATCGAATCGCCATCATGAATAAAACTGACGGCAGCTTCTGCAATCAGCTCTTTCTTGTGGGTGTTGATGAGCGTTTTATGATCGATAGGCGGATCGGATTCCTCTTTATTTAACACCACGCCGCCATAGGTTCGGATGACGGTTCCGGCATGTTCCAGAATAACCAGATCTTTGCGAATGGTGGTGCCTGTGGTGTCAAAGTATTGCGCCAATTCTTCAACCGAGCATTTCCCCTGCTTTTGCAGATACTCCAGAATGGCGGCCTGACGCTGACGAGGTTTCATGGGCGTGATTACCTGATTTAGGTTTCAAAATGATAACTTCGCAAGCTAGTAACATTCACAACGAAATTATCCACGTTTCAGTTTAAGCGCCAATGATAGAGCATTCTGTGATAGTGGATCATGGGGAAAGATCACATCGGGCTTTAAATCACCAGAATACATACCCTTAATTGCGGGAATTTTTTGTGGTCGGGCGAAAACGGTCAGTCCTTTCATAAACAAGGTGTCGGTGACGCGCTGCTGATCGTCCAGGGCGATGGCGACCACGACCCGTGGCTTAAAGCGCCCACTGGAACGACCTACACCGACGCGCCCTTGCTGGCAGAGCGCGTCGAAGGCTCGATTAAAACGAGAAATTTGCCAGCCGCCTAAGGCCAGTTGCGCACACCAGGCGATAACGGCGACGGTGATGAGAGCTGATACCATAACTTCTCCTAAATGTGGGTACGTTTTTCCCCCTCACCCCAAAGAGGCGAGGGGATCGTCCGAACCCTTTTTGAACATTGTCATCAGTCTGAAATCCTAAAAGGATCTCCGCTGTTGATCAGAACATCACCTGACCACCGGTGACATTGATTGACTGTCCGGTGCAGTACGACGCTTTGGGACTGGCGTAGAACAGCAGCATATTCAGCACATCCTGATAATCGCAGCCGCGTTTGAGCGGTACTTTATCGATGTAATAGTGCTCGACTTCGTCCGGTTTGATACCCAGCTTGGTGGCGTATTGCGGCAACAGTGACTGGAACATCGGCGATTTCAGCAGGTTACCGAGCATCAGCGAATGCACCGTAATGCCGTACTCTGCCAGATCCAGCGCCAGTGATTGAGTCAGCCCTACGCCACCAAATTTCGCGGCGCTGTAGCCAGAGTTATGTTTACTGCCCACCTTGCCGGATTTCGAGTTGATCTGAATAATGCGTCCCTGAATGCCGTCGCGGATCATCAAACGCGAAAATTCACGCGCGCACAGGAAATAGCCCACCAGATTCACCTGTAGCGAACGGTCAAAATCGCCGAGCTGGAAATCGCTGATAAAGGCTGCTTTTGCTATTCCGGCGCTGTAGACCAGCAAATCCACGCGACCAAAGATTTCATCTACCCCACGAGAGAGCGCCAGAACGCTTTGCTCGCTGGTGGCGTCAGCACCAAAACCGTACGCTGTTCCTTCACCATATTCGGCGTTAATTTCTTGTGCCACATTTGCGGCTTTGTCGCTCTGAATATCGACAACCGCGACGCGATACCCCTCGGCAGCCAGACCGTGGCACAGGAACGCGCCTAAGGTTTGCCCACCACCAATGACAACGGCAACCTGATTCATTTTTTACTCCTTAACAGATTCAAACTTCAAAACCGATCCCGGCGCGATATCGTCGGGTACAGGGCCTGCCACATGGACAGTGCCCGGAAATTCCGCTTCGCTTAAACCATCGAAGCGCAGGGTGACATGACCCAGTTCGCGAAGATTGTTCTCCGCCACGCTGCCAACGGCGGTCACCGGATAGCGATGCTGCCCGAGAGAAAATTGCAAACCGGGATGGAGTTCACCTTTCAATTCGCCGTGGCAATGGATGAAGCAATACTCTTCGAGATCCGCAGGTGCGCCTTCACGAAAGGTGATGAGCATCTGGTCGCTGAAGGCGTCAGTGGCGCTCGCGCCGATACGGGTGATGGTGGTCTGATAAATAACGGTCATGTTTCAGCCTCTATTGATAGATAAAACCGGAGACAAACCAGGCGATCAGTACAGTTGGTGCGCCGGTCAAAAAGCGGCTCACCAGTACAGAAGGGACGCCGACGCGAACCGTGTCCTGACGGGCTTCCGCCAGCGATAAACCGACCGGGATAAAGTCGCAGGCCGCCTGCGCGTTGATGGCAAACAGCGCCGGTAAAGCCAGATGCGGCGGAATATTGCCGAGACCAATCTGCACACCAATCAATACGCCGATAACCTGCGCAATAACGGCGCCTGGGCCGAGGAAAGGCGAAAGCAGCGGGAAGGAGCAGATGAGCGCCAGCATGACCAGACCCAGTGGATGGCTCGCCAGCGGAGCAAGACCGTGGGCAATCCAGTCTCCAAGGCCGGAGGCCATAATGATGCCGATGAGCGCCGAGACGAACGCCATAAACGGCAGAATGGTTTTTAATACGGTATCGATAGTGTCGCGCCCGGACTGAAACAGCACGGCAACGGCAGACCCCATGCCCATTCCCACTTTCGCCAGTAAACCATCGCTTTGTTCGGTGATTTTCTTGCTGGCGTCGTAGTCACGGCCAACGGAAGAAGATTGTGGGGCAACAACGTCAATGGCGGTAATGTTCTCTTCTTTCACGCCAGAGACATAAATATCCTCCACGATGTACTGCGCCAGTGGACCGGACTTGCCTGTCGAATGGATATTAATGGTGGGAATACGCCGTTTTGGATAGATGCCGCAGCGCAGTGTGCCGCCGCAGTCGATTACTGCAACGCCGATTTCCGCTTCCGCTGGTTCACCTTCTTTAAAGCCGTCGATAGCCTGCCAGCCAGTAAGCTGTGCCAGTTTGTCGACAATTGCAGGCCGGGTTCCGGCGGTGATATAGACGATTTTTTTACCTGGCGTGGCTTCCAGTTCAAGCGGGCCACCCCAGCCACCAGTGCCTTTTTCGATCCGAATACGCGTCATGATGTCGCTCCTGCCAGGTGAACTTTCTGTTCAAGTTGAATGCCCATCTTTCTCTCGAAAATGGCGGTGGTCAGGTCGGTCACCCAGCCACGGAAAAAGTTCGTAACCAGACCAACCAGCAGGTAGCTCACTGCCAGTGGGCCAAGTGGCAGATTCAGCGTCGTCAGACCGCTGGCAATTCCCAGATAAACAAACAGTTCACCAGGGTTGATATGAGGGAAGAGACCGTTCATTGAGTGGCAGCTATAAGAAGCCGCCGCGTAATAGCTGGGTTTGAACTTTTCCGGCATAAAACGGCCCAGGCTTAAGGTCATTGGGTTACAAAAAACAAACGTGCCAATACACGGTAATAGCAGGTAACGGGAAACAGGATTGCCGGCGCAACGTTGAGCAAATCGTTCAATGCGGTGCTGCCCGATAAAATTAATCAGCGCGTTCATGATTACCAGCAGGCTTATCAACAGCGGAAGAATGCCGGTCACCATCCCGGTAAACACCTCTCCACCTTTCTGGAACAGCCCGATGAACCACTCTGCGCCATGAGTAATGGTTTCTATCATTGTTCACTCCTTCAGAATTTATTGTTTTATTACCAAACGGCAACCCAATCTAATCAAATTGAAAGATTTAAAAGTGTTATTTTGATCGCAAAATGAAAGATAAATATTTTAATTTGAAAGTTTAGTTAAAAGGATGGTGAGGAAGGTGATTTGTGTTATGTAAAGTCCGTATTGGGCAGTGACTACCGCTTCCTTGTGCGGGGCGGGATGCTTTACCATACTTGCCCCTGGTTGAATCTGTTAAATGGACTCCTCATGTTCAAGCGTCGTTATGTAACATTGCTTCCCCTTTTTGTGTTGCTTGCCGCCTGTAGCAGCAAGCCAAAACCTACTGAGACTGAAACGACCACCGGAACGCCGTCCGGCGGCTTCCTGCTTGAGCCGCAGCACAATGTGATGCAGATGGGTGGTGACTTCGCTAACAATCCGAATGCGCAGCAGTTCATCGACAAAATGGTGAACAAACACGGCTTCAATCGTCAGCAGTTGCAGGAAATCCTCTCCCAGGCGAAACGTCTGGATTCGGTACTGCGGCTGATGGATAACCAGGCACCAACCACATCAGTGAAGCCGCCATCAGGCCCGAACGGCGCATGGCTGCGTTATCGCAAAAAATTTATTACGCCGGATAACGTGCAGAACGGCGTGGTTTTCTGGAACCAGTATGAAGATGCGCTGAATCGCGCGTGGCAGGTGTATGGCGTACCGCCGGAAATTATCGTCGGGATTATCGGCGTTGAAACCCGCTGGGGACGCGTGATGGGTAAAACTCGCATCCTCGATGCGTTGGCGACGCTGTCATTTAACTACCCGCGCCGCGCGGAGTATTTCTCTGGTGAGCTGGAAACCTTCCTGCTAATGGCGCGCGATGAGCAGGACGATCCGCTCAATCTGAAAGGTTCCTTTGCCGGTGCAATGGGCTACGGTCAGTTTATGCCGTCGTCTTACAAACAATACGCCGTGGATTTCAGCGGCGACGGGCATATCAACCTGTGGGACCCGGTTGATGCCATTGGCAGCGTGGCGAACTATTTCAAAGCGCATGGCTGGGTGAAAGGCGATCAGGTCGCTGTAATGGCAAATGGTCAGGCACCGGGGTTGCCAAATGGCTTCAAAACCAAGTACAGCATTTCACAACTTGCAGCGGCAGGGCTGACGCCACAGCAGCCACTGGGCAATCATCAGCAGGCCAGCTTGCTGCGTCTGGATGTCGGGACGGGGTATCAGTACTGGTACGGTTTGCCGAACTTCTACACTATTACCCGTTACAACCACAGCACTCACTACGCAATGGCGGTCTGGCAGTTAGGACAAGCCGTGGCGCTGGCGCGCGTACAGTAACTCTTTGCAAGAGGGAGGTTAAACCTCCCTCTGCTATCTTACTGTTTATTCGAAAGAGATTGCTGACGTAATTGTTTGATTTTCTTAGACAGCGACACTGTATATCCCAGGCAGACAACGCCTAACGCAGCTTGACCAAAATCGAAAGGTTCAAGATAGCCGGAAGATAAAATCTTACATACCACTGCAACCAGGGCGCTGATGCCGCCAATGGTGACCCACATACGCATTTGCGTGGTCTGTTTGAGTACGTTTTGTGGGGTGTTATCCGTTTTCTTTGTTGCCATTACTTTTCTCTCCCTATGAATACATATCAATGCGAACGCGGCATGGTAGCTTTTTTCTTTACTGGTTGGTCGTAACAGTCTTATTTCGGAATGCGACTCGTAAAATGAATCGCTCGTCCCCATCTTTTACGGGAAAGTGCTATCTTGTCCGGCATAAATATCTGACTGATAGAGGTTGTGATGACTGACAGTGAACTGATGCAATTAAGCGAGCAGGTAGGGCAGGCGCTGAAAGCCCGTGGCGCAATCGTAACAACCGCTGAATCTTGTACCGGTGGCTGGGTAGCGAAAGTTATTACTGATATTGCTGGCAGTTCCGCCTGGTTTGAACGCGGATTTGTCACCTACAGTAACGAGGCCAAATCGCAGATGATCGGCGTGCGAGATGAGACGCTGGTGCAGCATGGCGCGGTGAGTGAACCCGTCGTGGTGGAAATGGCGATTGGCGCCCTGAAAGCGGCTCGTGCCGATTATGCCGTTTCTATCAGCGGTATCGCCGGGCCGGATGGCGGCAGCGAAGAGAAGCCAGTTGGCACTGTCTGGTTTGCTTTTGCTTCAGCCAGCGGCGAAGGTATTACCCGCCGGGAATGCTTCAGCGGTGACCGTGATGCGGTGCGTCGTCAGGCGACGGCTTATGCATTGCAGACGTTGTGGCAACAATTTCTACAAAACACTTGATACTGTATGAGCATACAGTATAATTGCTTCAACAGAATATATTGACTATCCGGTAATACCCGGCATGACAGGAGTAAAAATGGCTATCGACGAAAACAAACAGAAAGCGTTGGCGGCAGCACTGGGCCAGATTGAGAAACAATTTGGTAAAGGCTCCATCATGCGCCTGGGTGAAGACCGTTCTATGGATGTGGAAACCATCTCTACCGGTTCGCTTTCACTGGATATCGCGCTAGGGGCAGGCGGTCTGCCGATGGGTCGTATCGTCGAAATCTACGGACCGGAATCTTCCGGTAAAACGACACTGACTCTGCAGGTTATTGCTGCTGCGCAGCGCGAAGGTAAAACCTGTGCGTTTATCGATGCAGAACACGCGCTGGACCCGGTCTACGCACGTAAACTGGGGGTCGATATCGATAACCTGCTGTGCTCTCAGCCGGACACCGGCGAGCAGGCACTGGAAATCTGTGACGCCCTGGCGCGTTCTGGCGCCGTAGACGTTATCGTCGTTGACTCCGTTGCGGCACTGACGCCGAAAGCGGAAATCGAAGGCGAAATCGGCGACTCTCATATGGGCCTTGCGGCACGTATGATGAGCCAGGCGATGCGTAAGCTGGCGGGTAACCTGAAACAGTCCAACACGCTGCTGATCTTCATCAACCAGATCCGTATGAAAATTGGTGTGATGTTCGGTAACCCGGAAACCACAACCGGTGGTAACGCGCTGAAATTCTACGCCTCTGTTCGTCTTGATATCCGTCGTATCGGTGCGGTGAAAGAGGGAGAAAACGTGGTGGGTAGCGAAACCCGTGTGAAAGTCGTGAAGAACAAAATCGCTGCGCCATTTAAACAGGCTGAATTCCAGATCCTCTACGGCGAAGGTATTAACTTCTACGGCGAGCTGGTTGACCTGGGCGTGAAAGAGAAGCTGATCGAGAAAGCGGGTGCATGGTACAGCTACAAAGGCGAGAAAATCGGCCAGGGTAAAGCGAATGCAACTGCATGGCTGAAAGACAACCCGGAAACCGCGAAAGAGATCGAGAAGAAAGTGCGTGAGCTGCTGCTGAGCAACCCGAACTCAACGCCGGATTTCTCTGTAGATGACAGCGAAGGCGTAGCAGAAACTAACGAAGATTTTTAATCGTTAGTTATGATAATAGATAATGTGTGCACGGACGGTTCCCTCGCCCCTTTGGGGAGAGGGTTAGGGTGAGGGGAACAGGCCAGCACTGGCGTGAAAAATTACTCTCACCTCGATCCTCTGAGTGGCAGGCAGGGCCTGCGGGGAAATCCTGCCACTCATTGACTATTAAACCTGTTTGTCAGCAAAACTTGGGTCGCATTTGCGACCCTTTTGCTTTTTAAGTTTTAAGGATATGCCATGACAGAATCAACATCCCGTCGTCCGGCATATGCCCGCCTGTTGGATCGTGCGGTACGCATTCTGGCGGTACGCGATCACAGCGAGCAAGAATTGCGACGTAAACTCTCAGCACCGATTATGGGCAAAAATGGCCCGGAAGAGATTGATGCCACGGCAGAAGATTATGAACGTGTTATTGCCTGGTGCCATGAACATGGCTATCTCGATGACAGCCGATTTGTTGCGCGCTTTATCGCCAGCCGTAGCCGTAAAGGTTATGGACCAGCGCGTATTCGTCAGGAACTGAACCAGAAAGGTATCTCCCGAGAGGCCACAGAAAAAGCGATGCGTGAATGTGACATCGACTGGTGCGAACTGGCGCGTGACCAGGCGACGCGAAAATATGGCGAACCGCTACCAACAGTCTTTTCAGAAAAAGTTAAGATCCAGCGTTTTCTGCTCTATCGTGGCTATCTGATGGAAGATATCCAGGAGATTTGGCGAAATTTTGCCGACTGAACGCATACGGTATTTTACTTCCCAGTCAAGAAAACTTATCTTATTCCCACTTTTCAGTTACCAGCCCAGCGGTTATTAACTTGCTGCTGCTGGTGGCGATATTTCGTTAGCTTGATTTCAGGATAATTATGAGCAAGAGCACCGCTGAGATCCGTCAGGCGTTTCTCGACTTTTTCCATAGTAAGGGACATCAGGTAGTTGCCAGCAGCTCCCTGGTCCCCCATAACGACCCAACTTTGTTGTTTACCAACGCCGGGATGAACCAGTTCAAGGATGTGTTCCTTGGGCTCGACAAGCGTAATTATTCCCGCGCTACCACCTCCCAACGCTGCGTGCGTGCGGGTGGTAAACACAACGACCTGGAAAACGTCGGTTACACCGCGCGTCACCATACCTTCTTCGAGATGCTGGGCAACTTCAGCTTCGGCGACTATTTCAAACACGATGCCATTCAGTTTGCATGGGAATTACTGACCAGCGAAAAATGGTTTGCTCTGCCGAAAGAGCGTCTGTGGGTTACCGTCTATGAAAGCGACGACGAAGCCTACGAAATCTGGGAAAAAGAAGTTGGTATCCCGCGTGAACGCATTATCCGTATCGGCGATAACAAAGGTGCGCCATACGCGTCTGATAACTTCTGGCAGATGGGTGACACTGGTCCGTGCGGCCCGTGTACTGAAATTTTCTACGATCATGGTGACCACATCTGGGGTGGCCCTCCGGGAAGTCCGGAAGAAGACGGCGACCGCTACATTGAGATCTGGAACATCGTCTTCATGCAGTTCAACCGTCAGGCGGATGGCACGATGGAACCGCTGCCGAAGCCGTCTGTAGATACCGGTATGGGTCTGGAGCGTATTGCTGCGGTGCTGCAACATGTTAACTCTAACTATGACATCGACCTGTTCCGCACGCTGATCCAGGCGGTAGCGAAAGTCACTGGCGCGACCGATCTAAGCAACAAATCGCTGCGCGTAATCGCTGACCACATTCGTTCTTGTGCGTTCCTGATCGCGGATGGCGTAATGCCGTCCAACGAAAACCGTGGTTATGTACTGCGTCGTATCATTCGTCGCGCGGTGCGTCACGGCAATATGCTGGGCGCGAAAGAAACCTTCTTCTACAAGCTGGTGGGGCCACTGATCGAGGTCATGGGTTCTGCGGGTGAAGACCTGAAACGCCAACAGGCTCAGGTTGAGCAGGTGCTGAAAACTGAAGAAGAGCAGTTTGCGCGTACTCTGGAGCGCGGTCTGGCGCTGCTGGATGAAGAGCTGGCGAAGCTTTCTGGTGATACGCTGGATGGCGAAACCGCTTTCCGTTTGTACGACACTTACGGCTTCCCGGTTGACCTGACGGCTGACGTTTGTCGTGAGCGCAACATCAAAGTTGACGAAGCTGGCTTTGAAGCAGCAATGGAAGAGCAGCGTCGTCGTGCGCGCGAAGCCAGCGGCTTTGGTGCCGATTATAACGCAATGATCCGTGTTGACAGTGCATCTGAATTTAAAGGCTATGACCATCTGGAACTGAACGGCAAAGTGACCGCGCTGTTTGTTGATGGTAAAGCGGTTGATGCCATCAATGCAGGCCAGGAAGCGGTAGTTGTGCTGGATCAAACGCCATTCTATGCAGAATCTGGCGGTCAGGTTGGCGATAAAGGCGAACTGAAAGGCGCAAACTTCTCCTTTGCGGTAGAAGATACGCAGAAATACGGCCAGGCGATTGGCCACATCGGTAAACTTGCTGCGGGGTCTCTGAAAGTGGGCGACGCGGTGCAGGCTGATGTTGATGAGGCTCGTCGCGCTCGTATTCGTCTGAATCACTCCGCAACGCACTTGATGCACGCCGCGCTGCGCCAGATTCTGGGGACTCATGTATCGCAGAAAGGTTCTCTGGTTAACGACAAAGTGCTGCGTTTCGACTTCTCACATAATGAAGCGATGAAACCAGAGGAAATTCGTGCCGTAGAGGATCTGGTTAACGCACAGATTCGTCGTAACTTGCCGATCGAAACCAACATCATGGATCTCGAGGCTGCGAAAGCGAAAGGCGCGATGGCGCTATTTGGCGAGAAGTATGATGAACGTGTACGTGTACTGAGCATGGGCGATTTCTCCACAGAGCTGTGTGGCGGTACTCACGCCAGCCGCACCGGTGATATCGGTCTGTTCCGTATTATCTCTGAATCGGGTACTGCTGCGGGCGTTCGTCGTATCGAAGCTGTAACCGGAGAAGGCGCTATTGCCACCGTTCATGCAGACAGCGATCGCTTAAGCGAAGTTGCGCATCTGCTGAAAGGCGATAGCAATAATCTGGCTGATAAAGTTCGTTCAGTACTGGAACGTACGCGTCAGTTGGAAAAAGAGCTACAACAGCTTAAAGAACAGGCTGCCGCGCAGGAGAGTGCAAATCTTTCCAGTAAGGCAATTGATGTTAATGGTGTTAAGCTGTTGGTTAGCGAGCTTAACGGTGTTGAGCCGAAGATGTTGCGTACCATGGTTGACGATTTAAAAAATCAGCTGGGGTCGACAATTATCGTGCTGGCAACGGTAGCCGAAGGTAAGGTTTCTCTGATTGCAGGCGTATCTAAGGACGTCACAGATCGTGTGAAAGCAGGGGAACTGATTGGTATGGTCGCTCAGCAGGTGGGCGGCAAGGGTGGTGGACGTCCTGACATGGCACAAGCCGGTGGTACGGATGCTGCGGCCTTACCTGCAGCGTTAGCCAGTGTGAAAGGCTGGGTCAGCGCGAAATTGCAATAATATTAGCGTCAGGCAATGCCGTGGACTTGCTCCACGGCATTCGCATCAACGCTATCGACAACGATAAAGTCAGGTTGAAGTTGTGTATATCGGCTAAACTTAGGTTTAACAGAATGTAATGCCATGACTGCTTACATGTAATGTGTTTGTCATTGCTTACTTTTTGGCGTTATATGATGGATAATGCCGGGATACAGAGAGACCCGACTCTTTTAATCTTTCAAGGAGCAAAGAATGCTGATTCTGACTCGTCGAGTTGGTGAGACCCTCATGATTGGGGATGAGGTCACCGTGACAGTTTTAGGGGTAAAGGGCAACCAGGTACGTATTGGCGTAAATGCCCCGAAGGAAGTTTCTGTTCACCGTGAAGAGATCTACCAGCGTATCCAGGCTGAAAAATCCCAGCAGTCCAGTTACTAATCTTTCCGCGTCTCATCTTTAACGGTGAGACGCACCCTCAAAATCTCTCCTTCACTTCATTTTCTTTTCGCGTTACTCCCGTTCATTCAACGTTAACATCCATTTTTCTGCATCACGCCTGCCTGTCATAGGCCATTTTTTCTGTTGATAAAACACTCTTTTTGACGTTTTTACAGTCTAATTGAGCGTGAAGTGTGCAAACGATAAAAGTGTGGGAAAAATTGTTTGACTTATAAGTCTCAGAAAGTAATATGTGCGCCACGCAGCGACGATGAGCGATAAACAAGTTCTTCGAAGCACTCGTAAGAGGCGTGTGGTGAGGTGGCCGAGAGGCTGAAGGCGCTCCCCTGCTAAGGGAGTATGCGGTCAAAAGCTGCATCCGGGGTTCGAATCCCCGCCTCACCGCCATTTGCATCCGTAGCTCAGCTGGATAGAGTACTCGGCTACGAACCGAGCGGTCGGAGGTTCGAATCCTCCCGGATGCACCATCTCTTACTTGATATAGCTTTCGTAGCGATATCAATATCAGCAGTAAAATAATTTTCCCGATGCATCCGTAGCTCAGCTGGATAGAGTACTCGGCTACGAACCGAGCGGTCGGAGG